>NZ_JBFRVX010001082.1:0-5809 GCF_041475345.1 Vibrio sp. 10N.222.48.A3
GGCCCTTCTTCTAGGTGCTGGTTTGGCAGTGGCTGCCACTTCTACTCTTTCTATCGCTGCTGAAGTTCCAGCAGGTACAGAACTAGCAAAAGTTCAGGAACTTGTTCGCGGTAACGGTACTGAAGTTGCGACTATCGACCCACACAAATCTCAAGGTGTACCAGAATCTCACGTAATTCGTGATCTTCTAGAAGGTCTAGTGAACCAGGACGGTGAAGGTAATACTATCCCTGGTGTTGCTGAGAGCTGGGAAACGACAGACAACAAAACATTCACTTTCCATCTACGCAAAGATGCAAAATGGTCTAACGGCGATCCTGTAACAGCTGAAGATTTCGTTTACAGCTGGAAACGTGCAGTTGATCCTGCCACTGCTTCTCCATACGCTTGGTACATGGAATATACCAAGATGGTGAATGCGAAAGACATCGTAGCGGGTAAGAAAGACAAGAGTGAGCTAGGCGTTAAAGCTGTAGATGCAAACACACTTGTTGTTGAATTAGAAACAGCGGTACCATACTTCGTAATGATGATGGGCCACACAACAGTGAAGCCAGTACACAAAGCAACTGTTGAAAAATTCGGTGACCAATGGACCAAGCCGGGTAACTTCGTAGGTAACGGCGCATTCTCTGTTGATAAGTGGGTTGTTAACGAACGTCTAGTTCTAAAGCGTAACGACCAATACTGGAACAACGACAAAACTGTTCTAAACAAAGTAACCTTCCTACCAATCGAAAACCAAGTTGCGGAAATGAACCGTTTCTTATCTGGTGAAATCGACTTCACAAATGAACTTCCAACTGAGCACTTCAAGCGTCTTAAGAAAGAGCACGCAGAAGACGTATCTGTAGCTGGTAACTTGTGTACTTACTACTACATCTTCAACACGAAGAAAGCTCCATTTGATGACGTTCGCGTACGTAAGGCTATCTCTTACGCAATTGACCGTGACATCGTGACTGGCGCTATCTTAGCGCAAGGTCAAAAACCAGCATATTTCCTGACGCCTGAAATCACGGCGGGCTTCGATCCTGAGCTTCCTCAGTACGGTACAATGTCTCAAAAAGAACGTAACGTAGAAGCGGCACGTCTTCTTGAAGAAGCGGGCTACGGCAAAGACAATCCACTAAACTTCAACCTACTGTACAACACTTCTGAAAACCACAAGAAGATTGCTGTAGCACTAGGTTCTATGTGGAAGAAAACACTGGGTCTTAAAGTTACACTTGAAAACCAAGAGTGGAAAACTTACCTATCTTCTAAAGATTCTGGTGACTTCGAAGTAGCTCGTGCTGGTTGGTGTGGTGACTACAATGAAGCGTCGTCATTCCTAACGCTAATGAAGAGTAACAACACTACCGGTGGTGTTCACTACGACAGCGCGGCTTACGATCAAATCATTGATAAAGCACTGAACTCGACTTCAGAAGAAGAGCGTAAAGCACTTTACCTTGAAGCTGAGGCGCTAATGGCTAACGATATGCCTATCGCACCTATCTACCAATACGTGAAATCACGTCTACTAAATCCGCACGTTGGTGGCTTCCCTACTAATAACGCGGAAGATAAGATCTTCTCGAAAGACTTATACATCAAGGCTCAATAAGCTTCGATTCTAAAAGTTAATATAACTATAACGATACAGACACTACATGCGTAATACGCGCATGTAGCGTCTTTCTAATTTTAATTGTCACAGACTGAAAGAGTGAGTTTATGCTTAAATTCATTATGAAAAGGATATTTGAAGCGATTCCAACGATGTTGGTGTTGATCACTATATCTTTCTTTCTCATGCGTTTCGCACCGGGTAACCCGTTTTCAAGCGAGCGTCCATTACCGCCAGAAGTTATGGCTAACATCGAAGCTAAATACGGCTTAGATAAACCAGTATTTGAACAGTACACCACGTACTTAACCAACATCCTTCAGGGTGATTTTGGTCCATCTTTCAAATATCAAGATTACACAGTAAATGAGCTGATTGCTGTAGCACTTCCAGTATCTGCGAAGGTAGGCTTCGTTGCCTTTATCTTTACGCTAATTATGGGGGTCACCGTCGGCACTATAGCCGCGTTGAAGCACAATACCTGGGTCGACTACACCATAATGTCGACAGCCATGCTCGGGGTGGTGATGCCATCCTTCGTGTTGGCACCAGCGCTTATTTACCTTTTCTCCCTGCACTGGAATATATTCCCAGCAGGTGGTTGGCATGGCGGCACCTTCGTGTACATCGTGCTACCTGTTATTGCGATGTCTCTTCTATATGTAGCAACCTTTGCTCGTATCACTCGCGGTAGCATGATTGAAACGTTAAACAGTAACTTTATCCGTACTGCTCGTGCTAAAGGTCTAAGTTACCGTTATATCGTTCTTAAACATGCGCTTAAGCCAGCAATGCTACCTGTTGTGTCATACATGGGACCTGCGTTCGTAGGTATCATCACAGGTTCAGTTGTTGTTGAAACCATCTTTGGTCTACCGGGAATCGGTAAGCTGTTTGTTAACGCCGCGTTTAACCGTGACTACTCGTTAGTAATGGGTGTAACCATTTTGATTGGTTTCCTATTCATCTTGTTCAACGCTATCGTTGATATTTTACTAGCGCTTATTGACCCGAAAATTCGCTACTAGCAGGGACGCATGGTTATGTTGAAGAAAAAAGAAAACTTAGAAGCGATCGAAAAATTCTCTGAGAATTTGGAAATTGAAGGTCGTAGTTTGTGGCAAGATGCGCGTATTCGTTTTATGCGCAACAAAGCGGCAATGATCAGTCTGTTCATTCTAATTATCATGGTGCTTTCGGTAATCTTCTTACCTATGTTGGCGCAGCATGCTTACGATGATACTGACTGGTACGCAATGCACGTAGGCCCAAATGCGGATCACTGGTTTGGTACCGACAGTTTAGGTCGTGACTTATACGTTCGTACAATGATTGGCGGCCGTATTTCTCTGATGGTTGGTGTGATGGGCGCATTTGTAGCGGTACTGATTGGTACGCTTTACGGTGCAGCTTCAGGTTTCATTGGCGGTCGTACTGACCGAGTGATGATGCGTATCCTAGAGATCTTGTACGCAGTACCATTCATGTTCCTTGTGATCGTACTGGTAACATTCTTTGGTCGTAATATTGTACTTATCTTTGTTGCTATCGGTGCTATTGCTTGGCTCGATATGGCACGAATCGTACGTGGTCAAACGTTGAGTCTACGTAGCAAAGAATTCATCGAGGCTGCTCACGTATGTGGTGTAAGTAAATGGAAGATCATTACACGTCATATCGTACCGAATGTATTGGGTATTGTTGCGGTTTACTCGACGCTACTTATTCCGAGCATGATCCTTACTGAATCATTCTTATCTTTCCTTGGTCTTGGTGTTCAAGAGCCTATGACAAGTTGGGGCGCGCTATTACAAGAAGGCTCGCAAACAATGGAAGTTGCTATTTGGCAATTGGCATTCCCAGCGGCATTCATGGTAGTTACGCTGTTCTGCTTTAACTACGTAGGTGATGGTCTGCGCGACGCGCTTGATCCAAAAGACAGATAAAGAAATAGCAAATAAAAATACAAAAGCTATAAAAGATTGAAGGAAGCAATGATGAGCTTATTAGATGTCAAAGATCTGCGCGTCGAATTTACCACGCAAGATGGTATCGTAACCGCAGTAAACGACTTGAACTTCTCACTTAACCAAGGCGAAACGCTGGGTATTGTTGGTGAGTCGGGTTCAGGTAAATCACAAACGGTATTTGCACTGATGGGGCTGCTGGCTAAGAACGGCATCATCTCAGGTAGCGCAAAGTTTGAAGGCAATGAAATTCTTAACCTGCCTGAAAAAGAGCTGAACAAAGTACGTGCTGAACAGATCGCGATGATCTTCCAAGATCCAATGACGTCACTGAATCCTTACATGAAAGTATGTGATCAGCTGATGGAAGTACTGATGCTGCATAAAGGCATGGGTAAAGCAGAAGCGTTCGAAGAATCAGTTCGTATGCTGGAAGCGGTGAAAATCCCTGAAGCACGCAAGCGCATCACTATGTACCCGCACGAGTTTTCGGGCGGTATGCGTCAGCGTGTGATGATCGCAATGGCACTGCTGTGTCGCCCTAAATTGCTTATCGCTGATGAACCAACAACGGCACTGGATGTAACCATTCAAGCGCAAATTATGGAATTGCTGAACGAACTTAAAGATGAGTTCAATACGGCAATCATCATGATCACCCATGATTTGGGTGTTGTTGCTGGCTCATGTGACAAAGTACTGGTGATGTACGCAGGTCGTACAATGGAATATGGCACGGTTGATGAAATCTTCTACGAGCCAAGCCACCCTTATGCGGAAGGCCTGCTTAAAGCAATTCCTCGTTTGGATACCGAAGGTGAAATTCTACCGACGATTCCAGGTAACCCACCTAACTTACTTCGCCTACCAACAGGTTGTCCTTACCAAGACCGTTGTCACCGTGTAATGGACCGTTGTAAGCAAGAAGCACCGATTTTGCAGCCATTTGCTAAAGACCGTCAGCGTGCTTGTTTTTCAGACTGGGAGACTTGGACAAAATGAGTAAAGAATTACTATTAGATATTAAAGACCTAAAAGTTCACTTTAGCATTGCGGCTAAGTCTGCTTGGCCTTGGGCGAAACCATCAAACCTTAAAGCAGTCGATGGTGTTGATGTTCATCTTTACGAAGGCGAAACGCTAGGTGTGGTAGGTGAGTCTGGTTGTGGTAAGTCGACTTTTGCACGCGCAATTATCGGTTTGGTTGAAGCGACTGAAGGGCAAGTGATGTGGTTAGGTCAAGACCTAACTAAGATGCAGGAAGTGAAGCGTCGTGAGACTCGTAAAGAGATTCAGATGATCTTCCAAGACCCGCTAGCGTCGCTTAACCCACGTATGTCAGTAGGCGATATCATTGCTGAGCCTCTAGAGACTTTCTTCCCTGAACTTTCTAAACAAGAAGTAAAGGACAGAGTTAAAGAGATGATGGCAAAGGTTGGCCTATTACCAAACGTAATCAACCGTTACCCACATGAATTCTCTGGTGGTCAGTGTCAGCGTATTGGTATTGCACGTGCGCTTATCTTGAAACCTAAGATGATCATCTGTGATGAACCTGTTTCTGCACTGGATGTATCTATCCAAGCTCAAGTAGTTAACCTTCTTAAGGAGCTACAAAAAGAGTTAGGTTTGTCTTTGGTATTCATCGCGCACGATTTGTCAGTGGTTAAACACATCTCTGACCGTGTCTTGGTGATGTACCTAGGTAACGCGGTAGAGCTTGGTGAATCAGACGCCTTGTTCTCTGACCCTAAGCACCCGTACACCAAAGCGTTGATGTCTGCAGTTCCGATTCCAGATCCTCGTCTAGAGCGCAACAAAACGATTCAGATGTTGGAAGGCGATTTACCTTCACCAATCAATCCACCGTCAGGTTGTGTGTTCCGTACACGTTGCCCACAAGCAACAGAGGCTTGTGCGCAAACTAAGCCAACTATTCAAGGCGATGACGTTCACGCAGTATCTTGCTTGCACGTACAAGTCTAGAGCCTATTTAAAACGGTTCAGCCTGTGACAGGCTTAAGCGCGACTAGTTATTAGAGTCGCGCTTTTTTTGTGTCTAAAGTTCCATATTAAATAAGCTTCATCAAATAATTTGAACAACTAAGCCAACTTCTTCTAGTTTAGAAAAAGTTGGCTTTTTTTATACTAATACCAATCGTAGTAAATAACTGCTCATCCTAGCTTGTTAAAACGCTCGATAACGGCGTTAGAATTTTTGATTGTAGAAT
>NZ_JBFRVX010001083.1:0-1999 GCF_041475345.1 Vibrio sp. 10N.222.48.A3
CATTAACGCAACTTCTTAATTCGTTCTGTTTGACTAATAACGTCTGTCAAACGAATACCAAATTTGTCATTCACCACAACCACTTCTCCATGAGCAATCAGAGTGCCGTTAACCATCACGTCAAGTGACTCACCAGCAATTCTATCTAGCTCAACAACCGAACCTTGGTTCAATTGAAGTAAGTTACGGATACTAATTTGAGAGCGGCCGACTTCCATTGAGATAGTCACTGGGATATCCATAATGGTATCCAGCTTACGACGCTCATCTTCTGAAATTGGAGACGATGAGTCGGTTAACTCATCAAGTGGTGCCGCGAGAACATCATCAACATCGATTGACGGTGCTGAAGGGTCTTCACCAAGTGCTGCAGCCCATTCGTCTGCTAGCTTTTGATCTTCACTAGGTTCCATTACCAATTCCTATACTTTTATCTACTTTGCTATTCTTCATCTTCGCTGTTTTCCAACTCAGACATTAAGTCTTTGCCAAGAAAGGCGAGATCGGTTTTGACCACATGAGGTCTTTCAATTTTTTCAGAAATCTGTACCGCGAGCTTCTCTCCAGAACGGCCCATTTTAACACGATAGGTCGGCAGTTCTTCAACAAACATGGTTGCATGCTCAGGCATATTCATCGGGATAACATCCCCAGGACGAAGTTCCATCAAATCACGCAAAGAGATATCTTGCTCGAGCAAATTGACACGGAAGTTGACTGGCACATCCATGATTTCATCACGCAATGCAGAGCTCCAACGAACGTCGGTTTCCATTTTATCTGATTGGACACCAGCATCCAGCAGTTCACGAATCGGCTCAACCATTGAGTAAGGCATAACCACATGGAAATCACCGCCGCCGCCATCGACTTCAATGTGAAATGAACTCACAACAATCACTTCGGTTGGACTCACAATGTTAGCCATGCTTGGGTTTACTTCAGAGTCCAAGTATTCAAACTCAACGCCCATCACGGGAGACCAAGCTTCTTTGTAGTCTTCAAAAACAATTTTCAGTAGTAACTGAATAATTCGTCTTTCTGTTGGTGTAAATTCGCGACCTTCAATCTTGGCGTGAAAACGACCATCACCACCAAAAAAGTTCTCTACGAGAATGAAAACTAGCCGAGCTTCCATCGTGATTAGCGCAGTACCTTTTAACGGGCGGAAGCGAACCATGTTTAAACTTGTGGGTACATAGAGTGTGTTCTGGTACTCACCAAATTTCATCATCTGTACGCCGTTGATCGACACTTCAGCCGTCTTACGCAACATATTAAACAAGCTAATACGCATATGGCGTGCGAAACGCTCGTTAATAAGTTCAAGGGTCGGCATTCGACCACGAACGATTCGATCTTGTGATGAGAAATCAAAATTGACCGTATTGTCACTTTCGGTTTCTAAGACATCTTCAACGTCTTCAACATCATCAACGCCATGTAATAGCGCATCAATTTCGTCTTGGCTTAATAAATCGGTCACATATTACCTATTGAATTACAAAGTCAGTGAATAACACTTTTTCAATTACCGGCTGGCCAACAGCTTGAGTTAAGCTTGCTTTAATATCTTCAGTCGCCTTGTTCCGCAGTTCAACTCTCCCGGCAGGAGATCGTAATTGATCGACCGTCGCCGAAGCGAATGTGGCAAGTAGTGCGCTTTCAACAAGTGGAGAGTGGTATCGAGCGAGAACTTCATTCTTCATACCACGTACCATCAGCTGTACTTTTATCTGAACTAAGCGATCTTTCTTATCGCCCGTAACGTTAAATAAGAAAGCTTGAGGCACATTAACATAGACCACTGGATCGGCACCCATGAGTTGAACCTCAGCTGACGACCCAGCACCCTCAGCCTTATCATCGGAACCCATTAAGAAAAATGCGGCACCACCACCTCCAAGTAACAGCACAACAACCGCGATAGCGATAATGAGGAGCTTACTCTTTCCTTTCGGTGTTTCTTGTTCTTCTGCCATATTCAGCTCTAACTTCC
>NZ_JBFRVX010001084.1:0-202 GCF_041475345.1 Vibrio sp. 10N.222.48.A3
AATCGTTGCTTACATGAATACTAAAGGCATGAACAGCAAGTTAGCTCCTAGTTCGGAAGCAGCGACAGTAGCTCCTGCTACAGAAAGCACGAGCAATGACCTAAATCCTGCTCATGTTCAATCAACAATGATGGAAGTGGTTGCCGATAAAACTGGCTACCCAGCAGAAATGCTCGACCTAGCGATGGACATGGAAGCAGAC
>NZ_JBFRVX010001085.1:0-471 GCF_041475345.1 Vibrio sp. 10N.222.48.A3
TTCTACTTCGAATACTAGAGCAGCAAATGGTGGGATTGCAGCACCTGCGCCACGCTCACCGTATGCTAGATCTTGAGGGATGTATAGCTTCCACTTAGAGCCAACAGGCATCATTTGTAGAGCTTGTACCCAACCTTGAATTACGCCAGTTACTGGGAATTCAGCAGGTTGACCGCGAGATACAGAGCTATCGAAAACTGTACCGTCAGTTAGTTCGCCGTGGTAGTGAACGCGCACTTGCTTGTCTGCAGTTGGGATTTCGCCAGTACCTTCAGTTAGTACTTCGTACTGAAGACCAGACTCAAGAACTGTAACTTCTGAACGAAGAGCGTTGTCAGCTAGGAAAGCTTCGCCGTCAGCAGCAGCAGCTTTAGCTAGTTCTTGACGTGCAGCTTCACCACGAGTGTGTAGCTCTTGTAGTGCGTTGTTGATTTCGTCAACTTCGATAGCTGGCATGTCGCCAACTAGAGC
>NZ_JBFRVX010001086.1:0-554 GCF_041475345.1 Vibrio sp. 10N.222.48.A3
CGTTAGGTTTGATGCTTGAATATGGTTCACTGGGGAAAGAGTTCAGTGGCTTATTTGGGTTGTTATTCTCTTTTCCCCATATTCTAAAAAATGGGTTGACCGCTGACCTAAAGCTAGCTGATTCATCAGGGAATTTATAGTTCTCTTTTAAAAATTCTCTATACTCAGATATTGGTTTTTCAATATGTTCACTTTCAGTTATAAATGTAACTACAGATGGATCATTTGTAGCTCTAGAAAACTTGTGGATAACACCGTCAAAGATAAAATCCATTTCAACTGTTATTATGCCAACATTGTCGATTATGTCAGATGATAACTTAATAAAATCATCTCCTGAAAATGCGAAGTCAATTAACATTAGAACTGATGACTTACCAATGGAATTTGCTCCATCATTTGGGCCTACAAGGACATTTAACCCGTCATTGAACTCTAACTTAGTATCAATTAATTTATTACACCTTAACTCGTTTAGCATTTTATTACCTTACCTAATTCTAGATCCAATTCAATCTTCCCTAAAACATATAGAACATCAATTGAATAAATAA
>NZ_JBFRVX010001087.1:0-1241 GCF_041475345.1 Vibrio sp. 10N.222.48.A3
CTTCATACTGCTCAAGAATGATGTGAGCGCGAACGATGTTTCTCCATTGCAGTTGGCAGAAGTGGTTGCTTGCCGATTCAGGTCGAACAGCCACATTCAACCAATCACGTATCGCCTCTTTATTGCCTTTTACTTGCCAAAAAAGAATCAAAGAAAGAGAAGCGTTCGCCGTCCAGTCCACGTGGTAAGTCGATTGACGCAATAGGTGCTGAATTTGGTCGATAAACTTAGATGCTTTATCAATTTCACCGCGACTCAGTGAAATACGAGCCAGCATTGAATAGCTGTGAAGGTGCTTACTTGGCGAATGGTGACCAAGGATATCCAAGCCTTTGTAACAGCACTCTTCCGCTTCATCTAATCGGTTCCAACACCAGAATATTTGAGCTCTAACACGCAGTAAGAATTCATGCAGAGGCACGTATTTTAGCTGGTGTTCTTCGATCAATTTGAACGCACTGTCTTGCAGCTCGAATGCCGCTTGAACGTAACCCTGTGCAATTAAGATCTCGCTCTGTTGTAGAATCGCCCAAAGCGCTTGGTGGTAAACTTGGTACTGGCGTGCAAGTTTTTCTGTTTGCTGCATCATTGGCAGTGCACGGCTCAAGTTGCCCATTACGTGATTGACTTCACCAACAACAGACGTGGCGACAATTCGGCTACGATAAACGGTGGTGTTCAGCTGACTTAGCGAAAGCTCTGCCAATTCCAAGGCTTTTTCAGGTTCATTACTGTTGATCGCAACTTGCGCGCGTAGGGCGTTGTATTGCCCTTGCTGTTGAGTGTCGAGTTCAATATTTCGAGCTTGATATTGTGTTTCAGCCTCTTCCAATAATGTCCCTACTTGTTCGTAGCGGTGCTGACTTTGTGCTAGCCAAGCTCGTAACATGGACAGTTTAGGGTCGCTGTAAAGTTGATCCGTAGTCAGTTGCTTGATCGCCATCTCTAACGAGGAAAGTTCGCCTTGGTTGAACATCGGCCAGCCGTGGTCTGTCAGTATTTGAATGATCAGCTCTGGGTCTTCAGCGCGCTGTGCATGGCGCAGTGCTTGGTGTGGTGTGTCTTGTTTAATCCACGCCTTCGCGGCACTTCGGTGCAATTCTGCTTCTTGTTGAGGGATTCGAGCTTGACGCTCATGTGCCAAAAATTCACCAAACAGGTTATGGAAACGATACCAGTTCTTTTCGCCTTCAAGCGGGTAGATGAATAAACCGAATCGATTTAATGATTCGATCATACCC
>NZ_JBFRVX010001088.1:0-456 GCF_041475345.1 Vibrio sp. 10N.222.48.A3
GATATCAACCACTCAAGCAGCGAAACCATAGTAAAACAATTTGCCTTTTTAGCTGAAGATGCTGATGGCGACGAGAGCTTTTCAACGCTTGATCTTAGTCTTACTGATGGCCAAGATCCGGTAATTAACCTAGTTCCACCAGTGACATTATCTGAAACGAATCTTGGTGATGGATCTTCGCCAAGCGGAAATGCGGTTAGCGCCACTGAAACGATTACGTTTACAGCCGGTAGTGATGATGTCGCGAGTTTTCGAATTGATCCAAACTTGTTTAATACTAATGATACGCTCAAATCGAATGGGCTTGTCGTTGAACTCAAGGAAGACCCTCAGAACTCAGGTACTTATATAGGTTTTGTTAACGATGGGGTAAACCCTGATGTCCCAGTGTTCACGATTAGCTTTTCTACAAGTACATTAGGGGAATACACCTTCACGCTGCTTGAAGCGTTAGAT
>NZ_JBFRVX010001089.1:0-1472 GCF_041475345.1 Vibrio sp. 10N.222.48.A3
TACCTACATCGGGGATATCAACGACCTCACGTCAGAAATTATCATGCTGTCGAAATTGAATGTCATGGATAACTCTTTCTTCGAGCTTGTTAAAGTGAAAGCTGATCTTCGCGAGTATTGTTTAGATAGAATCCGTTACTCGGAGTTAGACAATGTTATTTTTGAGTCCAAAGTAAAGCTAGAGTGCAAAATTAAGTGTGATTGCTCGATGGCGCGTTTGGTTTTTGATAACGTGATTAAGAACGCTGGGAATTACACACAAGACAAAGTCTGGGTAACTCTGGACGAGAACTCAGAAAATTGGCTGGTTCTGATTGAAGACAATGGCTCTGGGATACCTGAGGACAGGCGTGAAGAAGTATTCCTTCCGTTTTCTCGCTTAGATTCTAGCAGAGCATCAGCAACTGGTGGGTTAGGGTTAGGTCTAGCGATAGCGATTTCAGCGGCTAAAAAGCTTTCTTGGGACATTCGGATCTGCGATAGCAATCGCGGTGGTGCCAAGTTCTGTATCTTAATCCCAAAGATCACGTAAATGATTTTAGTAAGAGACCAATTAGACTCTTAAAAATGAAAGCCACGGTTTAATATCGTGGCTTACTAATTTAATTAACTTACTAATTACCAATTATCATTCACTATCAATTGGCAAAATTTACCAAGTAGAAAATCAAGCTTAGATGCTGTTGGCGCTTAAACGATGAAGGCCATAAATAGCATGATCTATGATACGGCCATTTAAGTTCTCGTTACGAGTTATGATACCTTCTAATGTGAAATGTAAGCGCTCACAAACCTTGCGACTACTCTGGTTGCCAGTTGCAGCTGATATCTCCACCTTTTCCATATCTAACTCATTGAAAGCAATATCAATGAGCTTCTCAACTACGCGTGTAACGATCCCGTTACCTTGGTAAGTCTCGGACAACCAATAGCCTATCGTGACTTTCTGTTTGCTGTGGTCAATGGAGTTAAAGCTACAGTTACCGACGATATTGTCTTTGTACACAATCGCACATGTCATGCTTTTGCCTTCCGCGTAATCATGTAGCGAGCGCTGGATGAAGATCCTAAAGTCCTGCTCTGTTTTGCAGTGCGGTGGCCATGCTAACCATTGGCTAAGATACTCATTTTGGCTTTGTGAAATTTCCGCGTAATGAGATGCGAAGTTCTCTTCAACCAGAGCGATGGATAACTCTTCATCGATAACTGTTTTAAACATGTTTTCCCTTTTCTTTTGGCTGATGATTTAAGTGTCTTTTGGTCGGCAGGTTATAATGTCGCACAATTTTTAATATGCAACCACTTGTGGCACGAATTATTCGTGATACGCTAGATCTATCACGAAATACATTAAACCTTATAATAATTGCGGGTATGATCGTTAGTCATGCATTAGTATTAGCAGCCTAAATATATAAAATATATAAAAATACTAGGCTTAAGTAATGAATCAACATTGCCAAGAGGTAACC
>NZ_JBFRVX010001090.1:0-1667 GCF_041475345.1 Vibrio sp. 10N.222.48.A3
CTAAAAACCACTTTAGCCCTCATACCACAGGCCAAAATAGTAAGTCCTGCTTCATAAAGCATCACCCACTTTAACCTACTGACTACAATAGTAAATATGCCATTCATGCGTATAGGCGCTGAAGCGTGTGACAATGCACAATATTGGACAGAACACTAAATAAACTAGGTCATACGGCCGTATTTTTAATATTGATTTTGGCATGTGTAAAGCTTGAGCCAACTCACTTAGCAGAAAGACAACGAGAACAAGGCTGGGGGCATTTGTGGAATAAGAATAAACATGGCGACAATAAACAGCAAATGACTAGCGGCTTGATAAGATGACTATCACAACCTTACCTTGGCCTCACTCGCCTTGAGAGAAACCTCAACACGATGTGCCCTTCAAACCTAATCGTACAGTTTGCTTAACAAAGTGACTTTGGGCTTATGCAAGCTTCAGGGGTAAATGCTGACTGTGCAACATCTCACCCCTTCTGAATTAGGATTACCTTTAATTCTCTAATGCTACTTAGCTCTCATATCTAAAATAGGCATATTTTCACCACCCAACATTGTTGCTGGCAGCTTTCCGTCCCAATTTTGAGCTTCGGTCAGTTTAATGATTAATGGGTTATCCCCAAGAGCTTTGGCCTTTGCATTAATCGCTTCTGCTTCAGCAAAACCTTTTAATTTAATCGCCTTCGCTTCAGCTATAGCGATAAGCTCAATACCATCAGCTTCGGCTTTTGCCGTATTTACGGCTCTTTGAGCTTCTAAGTTTTGTCTAGCCAGTTTATGTTTCTCTGCTGCGGCTAAGTTTTTCTCAGTCTGCTTAGTCTCGATTGAGGTAAGGTATTTTTTTGGTAGGGCTATATTTTCAATCTGTATATTATCTACGCTTACTGGAAACGCGGCCATTTCTTCAATTAAGTTTGATTCAATTGCCTGAATAGCACTTGCTCTATCTTGAATCAGTTGCTCTGCATCATACTTGGGAATCACATCCTTAGTTGCTGACCTAAACCTAGGGTCAAGAATGCGAGCTTCAAACTGTGGAAGACCGCCATACTGTCTAAAGAGATCTAACGCTGCAGATTTGTCTACCGTCCAGTTAACGGATACGACGACCGTGACTGGCATCTGCTCTTTTGTGCTTGAGGCCATTTTCTCTTCATTCTTGCGTGTCCGAACTTCAATCTCTTCAACGCTGTCGATAAACGGAACTTTAAAATGTAAACCTGGGCTTACCTGTGTTTTCGCTTCACTAAAGCGCTTAACAATACCAATGTGCCCCTCATTAACAGTATAAACGGAACTAAAGAGAACAAAAGCAACGGCAATTCCGGCACCTACCTTCTTAATAGGTAAGTTAAGTTTCTTCATTTCTACAGCTTGTTTCATGCTTTTTACCAACCAACTTATTATATGTGTAAATAATCAATATCAATCCTAACGCCCGTAAGAAAGTGAGCCCCACAGAGCTAACCAAGTACACGGTACTTTTATCATAACCGCCGAGCGTAACGCATCATATTAGTCCTTATTTTTATTACTTGCCTGTTTTATATTCCATCACGAGCCTTACTATTTCATCGAGTTCCTCGCGTTCGTTTGACGAATATAACCCAGACTCTACAACACCAACGTCATCGTTATTGAAAACACCGACACGTAACTCATATT
>NZ_JBFRVX010001091.1:0-620 GCF_041475345.1 Vibrio sp. 10N.222.48.A3
ACAAGTGTATTTAGCACTGGAGGATAAGAAGAAAACCGACGCGGTTGAAAAGATGAAACAAGACGGATGGGGCTTTTTCTTTGTTTATGAAGGAAAAGATACGCTCAGCCAGCAACTCGCCCTGTCCATTCAAGCGTTTGCTGACCAATACCATTTTGAATTATTGGGCATCAGTAATGATGAAACCTTCATCACTCACCTCAAAGAAAACCGCCACAACCAAGGCAAAATAGCGGTGCCTTTTACACCGGCATTAATTTTAGTGCACCCAAGCACTGGAGAGATGAAGCCACTGGCGTACGGCTGGATCAGTCAAAATGATTTAGTTGGCCGCTTTTACAACGTCGCCACCCACTTTGAGCAATCGGATTTTTAAAGCAACTTCATCCATATCGCTCTCTTAAATGATGTTCCGTTTCTTTTATTTCTTCTTTTCCCCTAAAACGTCAGGAGGCGCTATGCCATTTCTTCGTACCCTTGTGCTTGCTTTTTTGATTCATGCCGCCAGCGCACACGCTGCCATGCAAAACCAATATGCCCTGGTGTTCTTTTTTGAAAGCACCTGCCCGTACTGCCATAAGACCGCCCCTAAAATCACTCGCCTTGGCGAGCGATTTCAA
>NZ_JBFRVX010001092.1:0-1347 GCF_041475345.1 Vibrio sp. 10N.222.48.A3
GCTGCCGCTTTACTCGAACGCAACGGGCAAACTGCACAGCAAAGACGCTAAAGCGATCAAGAAAGCGTTCAAGCAACACATGCTGCAATCGGTTCGTTTCAGCGAGCAAATTGAAGCGATGTATGAAGCAGGCGCGCGCGTATTCGTTGAGTTCGGTCCGAAAAACATTCTTCAAAAGCTGGTTGAGAAAACATTGGCTGATAAGAACGAAGAGCTTTACGCAATCAGCATCAACCCAAGCCCTAAAGGCGACAGTGACCAACAGCTTCGCTTAGCTGCGGTTCAACTGTGCGTGGCAGGTATTTCATTAGACAACATTGACCCTTACCAAGCTGACATTGCTGAACCTGCGAAGGCATCACCAATGAACATCAAGCTGAATGCAACCAACTACATCAGCCCTGCTACTCGTAAGAAAATGGATCAATCATTGGCTTCGGGCAACGTCACCGAAAAGACTGAGATTGTTGAAGTGAAAGTTGAAGTCGAGAAAATCGTGGAAAAAGAAGTGATTAAAACAGAAATCGTTGAAGTACCTGTGGCTGCTCCTCAAGCTTCAAATGTACAACAGTCAGCTGCTCCAGCACCAAGCGCACAAGTAGCAACAACAGCTCAGCAGCCTCAAGTGGTTCAAACAGCCCCAGCGACTAGTCAGCCAACAGCTCAAGTAACGGTAGATGAGTCTTCATTGCAGTCGTTCTTCAATGCTCAACAACAAGCAGCAGAAGTACATCAGCAATTCTTGGCGATTCCTCAGCAATACGGTGACACGTTCAACACCTTAATGTCTGAGCAAGCGAAAATGGCAACAGCAGGCGTAGCAATTCCTGAGAACCTGCAACGTTCTATGGAAATGTTCCACCAGCACCAAGCTGAAACGCTAAAAGCGCACGCTCATTACCTAGAAATGCAAGCGCACAGCAACAACTCAGCACTTAATATGCTAACGCAAGGTTCAGCACAAACGGCACAACAAACCTTCGTTGCGCCAGTAAATGTTCAGCCAGTGATTCAAGCTACAGCTACTCCAACGACTCCAGCAGCTACCGTCCAACAGCCTGTAGCTCAAGTACAAGCGACTCCTGTACAAGCCGCGCCAGTTCAAGCTCAGTCTGTTCAAGTTACGCCAGTACAGAAAGCCGTTCCTGCACCACAAGTAGCGGCTCAAGCGGCAGCGCCTGTTGCAGCTCAACCTGTGCCAGTTAAAGCGCAACCAGCTCCTGTGGCTGCACCAGTAGCAGTACAAACAGCCGACGCTGAAAAAGTGATGCTAGAAGTCGTTGCCGAGAAAACGGGTTACCCAACGGAGATGCTTGATCTAGAAATGGACATGGAAGCAGACCTTGG
>NZ_JBFRVX010001093.1:0-308 GCF_041475345.1 Vibrio sp. 10N.222.48.A3
TGCTTTAGGTACTGCGACCTGTGCTGAAAAGAATCAGGAAGATGCTGCATTCAGTTCGTTGGCTCTTGTGCTTTGTGGCGTCATTACCTCGATCATCGCACCGAGTATATTTTCGCTCGTGGTTTGGTTCTATTCTTAACCTAAACGATCACTACGCGATCCAGCCCAACCAGAATGCTGTTTATTACAGTGTCTGTTTGGGCTTTTTATTCGCATTTATTTAGCAATAGCAGTCAAGTCACGGTCTTTTACGAGCACTAAGTGCGATATCAGCTGTATAAATGGCTCTTGTAATCGATTTCAAGTGT
>NZ_JBFRVX010001094.1:0-1310 GCF_041475345.1 Vibrio sp. 10N.222.48.A3
GTCACAAGCAATAACTTCCAAACCTAAACGTTGGCACTCGATAGCAACTTCTTTGCCGAGTTCACCTGAACCTAATAGAAGTACACGAGTAGCATTTTCACGAGTAGCAGTACCAAACATAGAAATTCCTTCCGATCTTTTGAACGATTGATTGAAAACGGGGTGATCATACTTATTTCAATGATAAAAGCAAACGTTTGCGCAAGTTGTTGCGTTAATTACAGGTATAAAAAAAGCAGCCCCGTTAAATAGGGCTGCTTATTTGAATTTTTGTTAATTAGATGTACTTAGATTGCTAAGTAAGTCACTGGAATGTCGGGATTAATCGCTTCTAATGTAGATTGCGTATCCGCTAGGTGACTGATGCTACCTTCGGCGATTTCAACCAAAGCTGCACTTTCAATTTGTTCAAAATCGAAGCCAGCCAGTTTAAGTTGAATTAACGCGACTTGCAGAGGAGGTAGGCTCGGGTTGAACGCTGCGTTTTCAGCGTAAGCACCCGTAAAAATTTCACCTGACGTCAGTTGTAGCGAAACACCACTTAGGTTTTTGGTGTAAGGCGCATGGCTGCGGTTTAGTGCTGCTAGCGCATCTACAACAATAGGTGTTGTTTCTTCGGTCGTGTACTTATGATCAAGCTTTGTCATTAGGCCTGTTGTTACACCTAAATCAGCAGGGCCGAACGAGTCTGGTAGGTACTCTTGCAGAGACATTTCATCACGTTGTGGAAGCTGAACCTTAAGCTCTTTCGCTGTGGTCAGTTCGTTCATGAATTGACGACAGTGACCACAAGGGCTGAAGTTGATGGTGATATCAGAAATACCTTGTTCGCCTTTCATCCAAGCGTGGCTGATTGCAGATTGCTCAGCGTGTACTGTTTGGCCAAGTTGAACACCAGCGATTTCAAGGTTTGCACCAAAATACAGAGTGCCAGACAAACCACGCACGATTGCACCAACATAAAAGTCAGATAACGGAGCGTAAGAATAGGCTGCGGCAAAAGGAAGTAGCGCAATACGTAGCTCGTCATCCGCGAAACCACTTGCTTGCAGTAGGCTAGCAAATTGTTCTGGAGACAATGTCGCGTCAAAGTTGTCTGCTAATACGATGTCACTCAAAAGTGCTTTGATTGCTGTTGGAGCACTTTCCAGCGCCAGGGTAATACGACTGTTCATGTTGAATCCTTAATTGACCTTAGGCTTTAATTCTATGCAATGCTCAGGAATTTTCTGTGATAAAGATCACCATTGAATTGTTGTTGTTACATTGGTTTGCATAATTAGAGTGAGGTCACACTTGAAATCGATTAC
>NZ_JBFRVX010001095.1:0-1907 GCF_041475345.1 Vibrio sp. 10N.222.48.A3
GTATATTTCTGCTTGGCCGGTTATAACTTTTTGCTTGCCCACTTTACAATACGTATCAAAATAAACGCGACGTTTATTTATATCAATTTCGCTTACAACTACAGTAGCAACAACCGTATCATCAATGTAAACGGGCTTCCTAAACTTCAAGGATTGAGATACATAGACACAGCCTTCACCTGGCAGCTTAGTTCCAAACAGCGCGGAAAAAAAACTAGAGCTAATCATGCCATGAGCGATTCTTTTCTTAAAACGAGAGTTTTCAGCATAAACTTCATCAAGATGAACGGGGTTTCTATCTCCAGAGAAGCCAGCAAATTGCTTTACATCAGCTTCAGAAATAGTTTGAGAGTATGATGCGGACATCCCAACTTCAATATCGTGAATATCATACATTTAGTTACTCTCCTTTACCCATTGCTGTACGACATCATCTGGATAGCCTCTATGGAAGTGATTAACCCAAGGGTAAGCTGGCTTGCGGCTACCATCTTTCAAGCGTATTCTTGCGGCAGGGCCGATTAATTTCGCTGGATTACCAGAATAAAGCATATCTTCTTGAGTGCTTTTAGCTACTGTTGAACTTGCTCCAACTAAACAACCTTTAGCGATCGTGACTCCCGGTAATATTACGGACATTGTAGCTATCACAGCATAGTCTTCAATAACAACGCCTTGCATTACGTTACTTGGCGGATGCGGGTCATTCGTAAGGACAACATAGGGAAATAGCCAGACGTAATCTCCGACTTTTGAAAGTTTTCCTACATGAACATTACTGTGAAGCCTCACATAATCACCAAATTCACAATCCCCTTGTATATCTGATAGGGTTCCAATTTGAAAGTTTTTACCAGCGACGGTTTTCTCTCGAACAGAAACTCGATGACCCGTAACTAAACCTTCATCAAAAGTCGAACCCTCATAAAACATACTGTATGAGCGAATATGTGAATTTTTACCAACAACTAACTTTCTATTACCTGATAAAGAAGTTTCTACACCTAGTTCACAGTTACTTTCGACAACCGTATTGTCTCCAATATCTACATTGTCATGAATTATACTAAAGGCTCCGATAGTTACATTTTTACCAATCGTTGCTTTTTTCGATACGATCGCACTTTTATGTATAGTCATTAGTTTACCAACCTTAAAAATTCTTCATAATCACGAATATAATCTGACTCATCGTAAATATTACTCGCGAGTACCAACAAAACACAATCCTTTGAAAAATCGTGCATTTCTCGCCATTTGTTATTATCAATATACAACCCTTGTTCTGGACTATCGAGTACAACGCTCTCTCTCGACTGACCATCATCTAAGACAATTCTACAGCTACCTTTCACACAAATCGCCATTTGCTCTAATTTTTTGTGAGCATGAAAGCCTCTAGATATTTGGCTCTTTGTATCAAAAATATAGTAAACACGCTTAATTTCAAAGGGAATGTTACCCAATTCTTCGAGAGAAACTAATGATCCTCTATCGTCACCAAGCACATTGAATTTAAATGTTTTAATCATCAAGTTTTTCCAATAGTTTTTCTAGTTCTTTGACATCTACGTTCGCATCACCGTGAACAGAGTTTGAGTTATCGTCAGGAGTAGTAAGGAAGTGAATCAAATGAACATTTGAAACATCAGCTAAGGGCTGAAATACATAATAGTTAGTGCTTTGTGCCGATGGGTATAGTGATATAGCTGTACTACCTGGTTTCATGAATAATAAATTGGTAAAGGCAGCACCAGAAGCACCAACTATAACTTCAGCTTGCGAAAATAAATTATACTGCTCAAAAAAATCAAGAGAGCCAGGATCAACAAAGTCGAATCCTTTCCTATACAGTAACCTCTCTAAATCTAGAACATTACTGAGCTTCCTTAGCTTGGTGTTTTCTC
>NZ_JBFRVX010001096.1:0-1550 GCF_041475345.1 Vibrio sp. 10N.222.48.A3
CTCTAGTTCCGTTCGATTTAGTTGAAGCATCGAAACTTCAAGCGACTTCACCTTGATCAGGGTTTTCTCAAGTTTGATCAGCTTTAGGTTTGCCATTTCAGTGAATGAGACGACAACCAATAACGAAATAATGGATAAACAAGCAAGGCTAAAAAGGGAGGTTTTAATTTTCATAGGCAGGCACCAAAGCAAAACAATATGACTCAACAACGTATTTGGGAATCTCGTTTCTCTTATTTGCGTGATCAGTAGCTTACAAGCGGATAACTGGGATCTGACTCGCAACGGAAACGTTTGCTTACAGTATTTTATGGAAAGGTTATGCGCAAGTTAAATATTTATTATTTTCAATGACTATTGGTGATTGTTTTATCACTAGATGGAGTGCTGTAAATAATAACGAGAGATTGAGGTATAGTCGGACCAAAGTGATAAGGGGAAGTGGTAGTGAAAAGAGCAAGTGAAATAGCCACGAACATTCACGCTTAGTCACATGAATGCTCGTTTCTATTGTCATGTCTTCTCTTGTTGTGTCTCTTGCTCTTGTCGCTTAATTTTAGACGCTTAATTGCAGACGGGTTAGCAGCAGTCGTTTATATGTATGAGACTAACCCTGTGAGAGCCGTTTTTTAGTATTAGCTTTCCGTCGGCATCCAAACCTGTTTAGACGTGACTTTGTGGTCTTTAAAGGTCAGTTCTTCAACCTTGTCTCCGTTAGTATTCCAGCGAGTGAGTTTCCCGTTTGCGACTTCGCCTTCATCAAATTTCGCTTGGCTGGCTTTATTGCCATTAGGGTAGTAGTCCGTTACCAATCCATCTTTTTGCCCGTCACTGAATTCGGCTGTTAGGCTTTGTTCGCCATTGGGATACCAGCGAGAGGCAACACCCGACAGCTCATTGTCTTTATAGTTGAGCTCCGCTTTTTTCTGTCCGTTTGGATACCAGGTCTCGGCCTTACCTTGCAGCTCACCTTTAACGTAATTCACTTTAGAAGCAACTTGGCCATTTGGGTACCAGTTGGTTTCTAACCCAAGTTCTAGGCCATCGGCAAATTGAGCTTGGGTCGCGACTTGGCCGTTATCGAACTGCTCTTCAAATTGACCAGTAAAGGGTTTTGAGTGGTTTACTTGATAAGCCACACCTTTGCGCATTTGTAAGTAGTCAACAGCATCATCGCTGGTGGCTGCATAGCTCATAGAAGATACCGTACTAAGAGCAATTAAGATTGGAACGTATTTCTTCATAATGACACCTTTTTAATGGACGAGGGGAAAGTGTAACGGGTGTGTTAAAAGCATTTCACTTCCGAGAACCACTGTCAGTATCTAATAGTGGTTTTCAAGTTTTCATTATTGGCTACCTAATATAGGGAACTTTTAAAAGTAAATTTTCAATTTTATTTGTACTACAAATGTGTTCGTCTGATTCATTTTTATAAATTATATCTAACGATATTTTTGCTGTTCTTCTTTGAGCTTTGATCGTGACGAGTAATGGTTTTTGTCGATAATTCTTCGTTTTTTAGAGGGTTTATTCATGTTTTTTAGGGG
>NZ_JBFRVX010001097.1:0-2415 GCF_041475345.1 Vibrio sp. 10N.222.48.A3
CGATTGAGTGGCCCTTTGTTTATTGGTTCAGAGTGTTTATAAACGGTTATAAACGGTTATAAACGGTTAAGACTTATAGACCTTGAATGCAGAACGCTCTTTGCTTTAGAAGCTATAAGCCGTGCGGCCTATAAATCTATAGACCTACAAACCTTGAACCCTATAAACCTTGAACCCTATAGACCTTGCACGTATTGAGCATTAGTTCGAACTTCGACCATCTGCTCTAGGTTCTGTTGTGAACCATCAACACCATTAATCAAACCTTGGAAATGTTTAATCAGCTCTACTTTGTCTTGTACTTCTTTCGAACCCGCGCCGATGTTGGTCAGGTCAATGAAGAACTCGTCGAACAGACCTGAGAAATCCGTTACAGCGTCATGGTTTAAGAACTGCTCGTGGTTGTAAATGCTTGGGTAGCCACCCTTCTGTTTATCAACCGCGAAAGAGATGCCTTTCACGTTGGTAATCGTGGTCGCTTTCTCACACTTCAACATGCAACCTGCTTCGATGCTTGGCTTGTTACAACCCACGGTTCTTTGGAAGAAACACTGGCGGCTGGTCATCATCAAGATTGGGTGGTAGATGCTGTAGAACAGTTTGAAGTTCTCTGGGCGGCGAATATGACGAATCTGACCTTTGTTGATCTCGTTCGAAATGAAAGCACCAGCACAGTTCAGCTCTTCTTTCAGCGTAACCAGTGCGTGAGAGTTTGTGGTGTTCATGAACGGGCCTGCAACCCACTCGATACCCATCTCGTAAGCTTTGTAAGCAATACCCGTGTTGTTGGTCACGATGCGAGCTGGCTTGATCTCTTCAAGAATACGAACCGCTTCGTCGTAATCTTTACCGATCAATACTGCTGGGAACCAAGGAATCAAACGTGGGTTTGCTGCCAAGATGTCGATGTACTTGTTACAACGCTTCTTGAAGCTTTCAGGCAGTTTGAAGTAAACATCCGCGTCGGTTACGTCACACAGGTGCAAGTCTTCCACATCAGCGATAAGCATCGACATGGTTGGCTTCTCGTTAACCTTTGGTTGCTGAGGCAGTGCTGGCACTTCAACGTGCTTAATCACTTTCACAGAACCGTTTAAGATGAAATCGATTTCGTCTTTTAAGACCGACACTTCTTTCAAAGGAAGAATCAGACCTTCATCTAAGTTGTCGTAGTTACAGTTTTCTAGCGTATGAACCGCACTCTTCACTGATTTGAAACGCTTCTCAAGTAACGCCTGAGTAATCGCAGTCTCTTTAGCTGTTGCCAATAATGATTGAGATTGAACCGTAAAGTTTTCTTTTGGTGTGTTCACTGTCACTGTAAATGGCTGACCCACCTTAGCGTTAAACGACAATGACACGGGGGTTTTACGAATATCAAGGAACTCGATCTTGTCGCGCATTTCACTGCCTAGGGCATTTTTCGCTTCATAAAGATCGCTGGTCACTTCTTGAATTTGTACCACTGAGATTTCATTGTTCTCTTTCGTCGCTTTATCAACGGCGTAGTTCATGCTGTTGTCACGAGGATTATCAATGAACATGTCTTTCGTTAGGTTGCCCTTAAGGAAAGAGTTAGTGAAATCACGGTTGAATACTTTGTGCAGGTTTGAATCGTCTTCGATCAACAAACCACTTTCTACAAAGCTATCAATTTGTTTGCGCCACGTATCAACCACTGTGTATACGTAGTGTGCGCCTTTGATACGGCCTTCAACTTTCAATGAGTCGACTTTCGCGTCAACCAATTCAGGTAGGTCGTAGTACGCTGAATTATCTTTCAGGTTCAGTGGAAACTTGTTTCCGGCATCAGTGATTTCGTATTCATCACGACATGCTTGGCTACAACGGCCACGGTTACCTGAGTTACCCACACTTACTGAGCTCGAGTAACATTGGCCAGAGAATGCGATACACAAAGCGCCATGTACAAACACTTCGGTTAGAACATCGTGGTCGTGTGCCACTTCCGTCAGCATTTTGATTTCTGGCAGGTTCAATTCACGAGACAAGTTAACGCGTGTTGCGCCAATTTTAGACAAGAACTTAATCTGGCCTTCGTTGTGTGTCGTTAACTGAGTCGATGCGTGAACATCTAACGATGGAAAATGCTTTTTCACCAAATCGAACAAACCAAGATCTTGGACGATGATGCCATCAAGCTTAGTGTTCACAAGCTGGTTCAACAGTTTAGTGATGCTCTTAATTTCATGCTCCAGCAGCACAACGTTAAGAGTCAAAAACACTTCACAACCGTATTCATGAGCAAGGCGAATCACACCATTCAACTCATCTAACGATAGGTTAGAGGCTCTGTTACGAGCGTTGAAGGTGTCTAAACCGCAATAAACCGCATTAGCACCCGCTACGATAGCTGCTTTAATCGCCTCTACATCGCCACCTGGGGCTAATAAC
>NZ_JBFRVX010001098.1:0-453 GCF_041475345.1 Vibrio sp. 10N.222.48.A3
AAAATTAAATTTTTATTTTGAGCCAATTGTGGCACTGATAGCGCGGAAAAGTTTATTGCTATTGCGTACAACACAACGGGGTTACTAGTAATCCAACGAAATGTTTATATACAAAGAACTTTCTTTCTAGCCGAGATGAAGTCTAAATCAAATTAGGGGATAGTCAATCGAATCCATAGTGAAAGGTTGCAGAAACTTGGGGGTAGTCAAACTTTGCATTCCTTAAATATCATGGAGTTACAGTTGTATGGTGATTTGTTGTAGTTTTTGTGAAAAAGGTGGTCGAAATTGATGACGAATTTGGAGTAATTGCACTGTTTTGGCACATTTATTTTCCAAATTATTAAGCCGCTAATTGGTGCCTGAACCTAATTTTAACGGCTTATATTTATAAATCTCACGGTAAGTATCATGTTTCTATTGGAACGAGGTTTTGACTACTTTTTCAAGCGA
>NZ_JBFRVX010001099.1:0-440 GCF_041475345.1 Vibrio sp. 10N.222.48.A3
ACTGCGTGCAGACCAAGTGCTTATCGACAAAGCGAACGCAACACCAAACATCGAAATCATCAAGATGGCGCAAACAACGCAAGTGATTGGTGATGGCAACCGCGTAACCGGTCTGGAATACAAAGACCGCAACACCGATGAACTTAAACAGATTGAACTAGCAGGTATCTTTGTTCAAATCGGCCTGATGCCAAACAGCGAATGGTTGAAGGGTTCGAAGGTAGAGCTTTCACCACGCGGTGAAATTGAAATTAACGCTCATGGCGCAACATCAATGAAAGGTGTATTCGCAGCGGGTGACGTAACAACCGTACCTTACAAACAGATCATCATTGCAATGGGTGAAGGTGCAAAAGCAAGCTTAGGTGCATTTGACCACCTAATCCGTAACTCAGCTCCAGTTAAAGAGGCTGAAACGGCTTAATCTTTAAACCTAAAAC
>NZ_JBFRVX010001100.1:0-988 GCF_041475345.1 Vibrio sp. 10N.222.48.A3
GAGATGATTCCTATGTTGATAAAAGATGAACAAGGGATTATCTGCGGTAGGATTAATGTACGTGACATCGACGAACACGGAGAACGAGGAGAGCTAGGCTATCGAGTGGGTCACTCCTTTAGTTCTAAAGGCATTGCGTCTAACGCGGTGAGGAAGTTACTTATCTATTTGGCGGAGCACTCTTCCCTTAAATATGTGGATGCCTATGCGTTAGGGGGTAATGTTGGTTCCAACAAGATTTTATCCAAGGCCGGTTTTGGCTTAGTTGAGCGTGTAGAGAATTACGCGTTATTCAAAGGGCAAAATCAAGACGCTAATTATTATCGTAAGGTATTAGCTGAGTAGGTGAGTATCAGTGCCTTATTCATTAGAAGCTGGCAGCGTCCTTCTAGCCAGCTTATGGTTTTATGTTACTTAAAATAGATCTTTAGGTTTACGGCCACTTATTAGATTTACATTTACTTCTGAGGCTTGTTACGTTCGATTACGCTAATAGCGATAGCCAAAAACAGAATATCTTTCACTAGGAAGAAGTTAGTGACTAAGATGCCATCCGATACTTTCCAAACGTTTGGCGTGGTGACTAGAAAGCTCAGTGTCACAACAAAGATAGCCGCTGCTGCAATACCTGAATAGAAAGCAATTGTCGGTTTCTTAAATCCAACGAGCAGTCCAATCGCAACAACGATTTCCGCGCCACCCACCATGTTAGAGACAGCTTGTACTGAGAACAGTTTGTAAAGCCAGTTCATTGCTGGGTGGTTTGCAATTAAAGGCTCAATTAGCATCGCTTCAGTTGGCGTAAACTTGTAAATACCAATCCAAGCTAACACTAATGCTACACCAATCACGCCTAGGCTGTATCCGACGTTACTCTGTTTTAAATCATAGGTTTGAACATGCATAAAAGTACTCCATTTAATAAAATCTCTGAATATGACCGCAAGAGTTCAGATTAAATTTCGCGTTGAGAATAATACTTAATATA
>NZ_JBFRVX010001101.1:0-232 GCF_041475345.1 Vibrio sp. 10N.222.48.A3
GAGTAACTACCCCCTCTCCGAATCTTTCTGAACATACCCATTATTACAAATACGTAATAATAATTTTCTATTTAAGGGGATTATCAAAACATGCACTCACACCTATACTAGCTCCAACAAAACGAGAGAGCGGAAACAATTAAGCTCAACTACGCTTAACGGGTTGAATTTAATTGCACGGTTATCCGCTGTACTGACATATATAGGAAACATCCAATGACAATCGAAATTA
>NZ_JBFRVX010001101.1:967-2443 GCF_041475345.1 Vibrio sp. 10N.222.48.A3
AATGACAATCGAAATTAAACCTGGTCAAACGCATATCAAATCAAAAGCAATGGTTGCATGGGCAGCTGGCGAGCCACTAAAAATGGAAGAAGTTGATGTACAACTTCCTAAAGCTGGTGAGGTTCTAGTTCGCATCGTTGCTACTGGTGTTTGTCACACTGACGCATTCACATTATCAGGTGACGATCCAGAAGGTATCTTCCCTTCAATCCTTGGTCACGAAGGTGGCGGTATCGTTGAGATGATCGGCGAAGGCGTTACAAGTGTTGAGATTGGCGACCACGTTATCCCACTTTACACAGCTGAATGTGGCGAATGTAAGTTCTGTAAATCTGGTAAAACTAACCTATGCCAAGCGGTTCGTGAAACGCAAGGTAAAGGCCTAATGCCAGACGGTACAAGCCGCTTCTCTATCAATGGCGAAACGATTTTCCATTACATGGGTTGCTCTACTTTCTCTGAGTACACAGTACTTCCAGAAATCTCTCTAGCGAAAGTAAGCAAAGAAGCACCACTTGAAGAAGTTTGTCTTCTAGGTTGTGGTGTAACAACAGGTATGGGCGCTGTACTAAACACAGCTAAAGTTGAAAAAGGCGACAACGTTGCTGTATTCGGCCTAGGCGGTATCGGTCTTTCTGCAATCATTGGTGCTCGCATGGCTGGTGCTGACCGCATCATCGGTGTTGATATCAATGAGAGCAAATTCGAGCTAGCAAAACAGCTTGGCGCGACTGACTGCATCAACCCAACTAAATTCGACAAACCAATCCAAGACGTTATCGTTGAGATGACAGACGGTGGTGTTGAGTACTCTTTTGAGTGTATTGGTAACGTAAACGTGATGCGTCAAGCACTTGAGTGCTGCCACAAAGGTTGGGGCGAATCAGTAATCATTGGTGTTGCGGGTGCAGGTCAAGAGATTGCAACTCGTCCATTCCAACTAGTGACTGGTCGTGTATGGCGTGGTTCTGCTTTCGGTGGTGTTAAAGGCCGCTCTGAGCTTCCAGAAATCGTTAACCGCTACATTGCAGGTGAGTTTGGTCTTCAGGAGTTCATTACTCACACTATGGGTCTGCAAGACGTAAACGAAGCATTCGACCTAATGCACAAAGGTGAATCTATCCGTACTGTTCTACACATGGATAAATAATTCTCCTTGGTCTCGATACTTAGGTGTCGAGGCCAAAGCTATAAATGAGAAGCAACAAACTGTCTTCACCACCTCCTGCCCGGTGGGTGGTGAAACTTTAAATGATATAGACATGTTATCCCCCAAAACCATCAACCTAACGGAGCACAATAGATGACAATCGAAAACATTAGCCAAGCAAAGGTTGCTGGTGGTTGGCACAAACAATACACCCACTTTTCTGCAACGCTTGACTGCAACATGCGTTTTGCGATTTTCTTGCCACCTAACGCAAGCAAAGAAAACCCAGTTCCTGTTTTGTATTGGTTATCAGGCTTAACCTGTAC
>NZ_JBFRVX010001102.1:0-286 GCF_041475345.1 Vibrio sp. 10N.222.48.A3
GGATAGTTTCGTCACCATCTCGTTCAATGGTTCCACTGCTCACTAAGCTCGATCCACTTACACCGGCAGCAGTTGCGAACTCTTCGCCTAACTCTGTAGGATCTTGCCCTTCTTCTAAAGCGGCAAAAATATTTTCAATGTCTTGGTCAAGATCGACTTCATCGCCATCTTTTCCTTGTGGCGTAAAGCGCTTAACTGAAATCTGAGATTCAGAATTTGCATTTTGGGATTCTAAAACGACATCCCCAGCTTGTAATGGCTGTCCGTCTTCTAGGACCTTGATTGT
>NZ_JBFRVX010001103.1:0-3581 GCF_041475345.1 Vibrio sp. 10N.222.48.A3
AAGTAATACTCTGTCAGCCGAAGCAATGGTTTCTGGGCGGTGAGCAATCATCAATATAGGAGTATTGATTTCCTTAAACATCTGGCAGACAAACGACTCCGTATAGATATCTAAGCTACTTGTCGCTTCGTCCAATACGAGAAACTTGGGTTTTTTATACAAAGCTCGCGCGATGAGAATCCTTTGTTTTTGACCTCCTGAGAGACTAGAGCCCATCTCACCAACCAACGTGTGGTACCCCATATTTAGGCTTTCGATATCATCGTGAACACCCGCCCTACGAGCACACTCCACAAGCCAGTCTTCATCTAAATCGCCAGCGAAGAATGTAATATTCTCGATAATCGAACCACTAAACAACTGGTCTTCTTGCAACACCGCGCCAACCTGAGCTCTAAGAGATTTGGAGGCAGGCGATTTATTACCGAAATAATTAATGCTACCTGATGTGACTGAATAAATACCCAATAGCAGTTTAGAAATGGTTGACTTACCACAACCAGACGGCCCAACTAACGCTACAATCTCATTACTTTTTACACTAAAACTTGCACCGTTAAGAATAGGAGGTTGGTCTTTTCCATAAGAGAAGTATACCTCGTCAAACTCGATAACATTATCGCCCTGATTATTTATTGCAACGGGTAACCCTATGACATCAGGCTCGTTATCCGTTTCTTTTTCGGTTAAGACAATATCTGCTAAACGCTCGTTGTACACAGATAGCATCTTAAACTCGAAATACTTATCGATTAGTGAACTAATGCTGGCAGAAAAACGCCCTTGATACGAAAGAAACGCCATCAACATACCGATAGTAAATAGTCCATCCAAAACCAAATTTGCACCAAACCAGAGAACAGTCGCAGACACAATGCTAACAATGGTCACATTAATTGTGTTATAGATCATCCCGAGCTTTTGCTCATGTAGCTGCGCATTTCTTCTATTAATATTGAGGTTTCGCCAAGACGACTCCCTCCAAGGTAACGCCCCATTGACTCGCAAACTTAATACACCGCGAACTGTCTCTATGAAATAACTGTCTTCTTGAGTGCTGGCTTCCCAGGTATTTTCTTCGGCGCGTTTAAACGCGCCAAACCACGCAAACCGAAGAGCGATGTAACCTAACGCAGCAGCGATGGCAATGAATGAGAGTTCAGGGCTGTAAACCAACATAACCGACAGAGTGCCAACAACTAATACTAAGTCGAGTAGAGCTTGAATTGCACTGGTTGTTAACGTCTGCTGAATGACATCCACAGCGGAAAATTTAGCACTAATACTCCCTATATCCCTTTTTTCAAACCAATCTATCGGTAACCGGAACAAGTGATGGAAAACGTTCGCAGCCCACTGCATATTAAAGTTCACTGACAGCTTGATTGTCGCCCATTGCTGGGCAAGACCAATTAGAGTTTGCGTCGCAGTTACTATCAGAATGGCTCCAATGACGAGTACAAGAAGGTTTTTGTCATATCCAACCAATACTTCATCAATCACGATTTGGTTGAAAATGGGCAAGGTAAGCGCTAATAGCTCTAGTACCAATGCGAAAACAAAAATCCGTCCTAACGCCTCTTTTAAGCCAACGGTTTTACCAATGAGAGTCGATAACCGAACGGCTTTACTTCCCACTTTTTCTTCGAAGTCATGAGTTGGTGTTAGCTCTAGAGCTATGCCTGTGAAATGTTGGTTTACCTCATCATAACTTAGTGTCAACGATCCACTTGCAGGATCATGAATGTCAATCTTCTTCCCACGCACTCTCTTTAACACAACAAAGTGATTTAGATTCCAGTGTAAAATACAGGGTGTGGCTAATTGCTCCAATTCCTGTAGTTCTAAGCGAACCGCCCGCCCCGAAAGCTTGAGAAGTGCACCACACTCAATAAGCCGAGCAAACGACATCCCATGCTGAGTAATACCGCATTTTGCCCTTAGTGAGCGTAGGTCGGCTTTATAACCATGCCAATCGGCAACCATAGCTAAACAAGCGATACCACATTCCGCCTTTTCTGTCTGTCGGATCAAAGAGAGTTTCCTCCCCCACCCCCAATCTATAAGCCCTTCTGTATGCATGGTTATATTCGCCCTTTAATCGTGTACAAAGGCTCTAACAGCCACTCGTAGACCTTGCGTGTATCAAGTTCAATGTCTGCGGTTAATGTCATTCCTGGAACAAACGTTTGCTCGTCCCCATAAACAGTAATGGTTGGCTTCTCTAATGTGACTCTCACTTGATACAACCCAACACCACCATACGTACGAGAAATCTGACTTTGGATCAGCGGGCTATTTGGTAACATATCCGCGGAGACTGCAGATTTTGATATGGAGTCGACAACACCTTGCTGAACACCAAACTTTTCATAGGGAAACGCATCAAACCGTAAACGAACATTCTGACCTTCTTTAATAAAACCTATACTGCGACTGGGCGCATAAAGCTCAACAACGACAGGCTCTTCACCCTCAGGAATAACAACGAGTAGAGGTTGACCTTTATTAACTGAGTGACCTTCCTTGACGAAAATTGACGCAACCACACCGTTAATCGGTGATACAACCTGAGTATCTGTTTGATAAAAGTATTCGATTTTACTTTGAGCGATTTGTTGAAGCTGGCGGTCTATTTCCTGGAGGGTAATGTCAAGTTCTAACTGTAACGTATCTTTCGTATCTTCCAACTTGGCCTTTTCTCTGACCAATCTCTGTAAACTAAGGTGCTGTGTTTGTACCTTAGCTTCTAGTGTTATTAACTCGAGTCTTTGTCTTTGAAGTTCAATAGAAGAAATGAACTGCTTGTTGACCAATACTTGTTGTTTATCAACCAAACTTTGAGCAAGGCTTAGCTCTTGTTCAGATAAATCAACGACAACTTCCAGTATGCCGGCCTCTTCTGACAAACGAACTAAGTCATCATCAATGACTTTTAGTTGATGCCGAGATTTCTCTATTTCTTTATCTCGACGTTCGTTTAGCAAAGTAATTTGACTTTCAATGGTAGCAACAATGCGTTTTTTCACGCCCTGCCCAAACTCATCATAACGCTCTGTTTTTATCTCATATAGAGGTTCTCCAGAGAACACTGTCTGGCCTTCAGTGACAAATACACTTTCAGCATACCCTTCATCATTAGCCTGTACCTTCACAATACCGCCAGTCGGACTTACCACTCCGTTCAGTGTATCTCTGCGTGTATATTCGGCAAAAACAACGAAAAAAATAATAGTCATCAGAACAAATATTGATGCAGCTAAAAACATATGCTGATTCAACGAAGCGTCAATTAAAATTGAGCCTTGATTGTCTGATTTCTGCGCCTCAAAATACTCTGGTCTATATAAATGCTTAGCTCTTGTTACCACGGGTAATCCTTTCCCTTAACAAACGATGCTAAAGCTGTATAACAGCAATTTCTTGTTGCTTGTTTGAAATCAACTTTGTATTCACTTTTTTCGCCGACAAATCGACACCGCATTGACAAATTTTAGTTCTACACTTGGTTGGATTGGTAGGAAGCTCAACATTTTCATCATAAATAGAGCCAATGGGGCCATCTTGCATACACCAAGAAC
>NZ_JBFRVX010001104.1:0-1625 GCF_041475345.1 Vibrio sp. 10N.222.48.A3
GGCAACTGAAGGGCCGCCAGGTACACACTCTGCCGCCGATTCTAGAGGGAATAGCTCCTCAAAGATTTCACGGTAAGCATAACCTTCTTTGGTTGTTGGTGTGTTGTAAGGGAAACGGAACTGAGCAGCTTCCATTTGTTGATCCGTTACTTTTTCTTCAGCCGTTGCTTTCAATGTATCAATCCAGTCGTAGCCAACACCATCAGAGAACTGTTCTTTTTGGCGCCATGCGATTGAATCTGGTAAGTAGTCTTCAAAACACTCACGTAGGATGTGTTTCTCCATTTTACCGTTACCGCACATTTTGTCTTCAGGGTTTAAACGCATAGCCACATCGATGAACTCTTTATCCAAGAATGGTACACGACCTTCGACTCCCCATGCTGCAAGTGATTTGTTTGCACGAGCACAGTCAAACATGCTTAGAGCAAGAAGTTTACGTACCGTCTCTTCGTGGAACTCTTTTGCGTTTGGCGCTTTATGGAAGTACAGGTAGCCACCAAAGATTTCATCAGCACCTTCACCAGAAAGTACCATCTTGATACCCATTGCTTTGATCTTACGAGCTAGCAAGTACATCGGCGTTGAAGCACGGATGGTCGTAACATCATAAGTTTCGATGTGGTAGATAACATCACGGATTGCATCTAAGCCTTCCTGAATGGTGTAAGTCATCTCATGGTGTACAGTACCGATTTTGTCCGCAACTTCACGTGCAGCAATCAGATCGGGAGCATTTTCTAGGCCAACAGCAAATGAGTGTAGTTGTGGCCACCAAGCTTCTGATTGCTCGTCATCTTCGATACGCATTGCTGCAAAACGTTTAGCGACTGCAGAAGTGATTGATGAATCAAGGCCACCAGATAGAAGTACACCGTAAGGAACGTCAGTCATTAGTTGACGCTTAACAGCAGCTTCTAGCGCTTCAGTTAGCTCTTCTTTGCTTGTGCTGTTACCTTGAACGGCTGCGTATTCGTTCCAATCGCGGATGTAGTAGCGTTGAGGTTCTGTATCTTTAGAAGAGTAGAAGCTACCAGGAGGGAACTCACTGATCGTCTTACAAACTGGAACCAGTGCTTTCATCTCTGAAGCAACGTAATAGTTGCCGTGCTCATCGTAGCCTTGGTAAAGCGGGATGATGCCAATATGGTCGCGGCCGACTAGGTATTCGTCTTTCTCTTCGTCATATAAAACGAAAGCGAAAATACCGTTAAGTTCTTCTAAAAGGTCGGCACCCATCTCTTGGTAAAGCGCAAGAATGACTTCACAATCAGAGTCAGTTTGGAACTGGTATTTATCTTCATAGCGAGCGCGAAGTTCTTTGTGGTTATAGATTTCGCCATTGACTGCAAGAATGTGTTTTTTGTCTTGGCTATATAGTGGTTGAGCACCACTATTTAGGCCGACGATAGCTAGACGCTCGTGAGCAAGGATAGCTTTTTCACCAGCATAGATACCAGACCAGTCTGGGCCACGGTGACGAAGCTTTTTAGACATTTCTAAAGCAATAGGGCGAAGTGCTGCGGCATCACTTTTAATGTCGAGAATGCCAAATACTGAACACATAGAACTTCCTTTTAAATAATTTCTAAATCAACTGTATTCAATTTGCCATTCTGGCTAAA
>NZ_JBFRVX010001105.1:0-6136 GCF_041475345.1 Vibrio sp. 10N.222.48.A3
GCACATCATTGTCGCTGTTTACAAGACGCATTGGAGTATGATCTTTGAGTGAAAACGCGGCATCACGAACTTGGTAACGAGTTTGAGCGACTTCACCGGATTTTTCCCAAGTCATTGCATTCTGGTCGGCATCGACCACACCTAACCAACCTTCACCTGGGTGCTTGCCTACCCAGTTATCAGTCAGAGATTCGTCTACGTACCAAATAATCAAACCCGGATCGAATGAGATCAGTTGGCCCATGCGTTTGATGTTGGCTAGACCCTCATCAACGTCCATGTGGCTGCGCCATTGCAACAGGTAGTAGTGTTGCGCTTGGTGGAACCCATTACTCAGCTTGTAACCATTTAGGGCGAAGGTGGAGTTGCTCTCACCATCGTCTATTAAGGTTACTTCACCATCAACGACTACACTGAGGTTATCCAAATAGAAACCTTCCATCGCCAAGCCACCATCGGTGATGTATTCAAACGAAAGCTCTACTTCTTGGCCTGCCCATTGTGAAACGTCGAACTCAGCATCAATCCAACCGCCAGATTCGCCGCCAATAGCAGGAACGAGGCCAGTATTGTACGGGTCATCCAATGAGGTGATGTTGCCGGCAATGGCTTGTCCATTCACGAGTACGCGTGCAAAGTCGTAGTCTTTCTCAATTTCATACCAAGTTTTGAATGAAAGCAGTGCAGAATCGCCGGCTGGAATCACCAACTTGCGTGTCATGCTGTTTTTCAGGTCATCGCCTTTTTGAGAGTGGAACGAATACTCACCAGCAAACGGTTTTAAACCTTCGATCTGTTTTTCTGGAAGATCCACTTTAATCATGTTAGGACGGTTGTTATCCGTTGTTTGGAACAACGTATAAACCTGTGGGTTGTCTTCTAGGTCATCAATCGAGATTTGATCATCGTTAATCCAACGACCACCAATCGACTTCTGTAGGAAGTGTTTTGCCCAAGAGCTGAATGCCGTTGGCTGTGTGCCACCAATTTGACCAGCCCAACTGCCCGAAGACATGATTGACCAGTAAGAGACAGGTTCACCCTTGCCTGTATATTGCGTATCGTACTCGTCTGGCAAGCCTAAATCATGGCCATACTCGTGAGCACATACACCAGCTGCGGCATCAATCGGTTGAATCGTGTAATCAAATGCTGCGTATTGGCCACCAAAGCGGTCTGGAAGCGAGCTAGAGGTGCCTTTAAGTACATGAGTGCGACCAAGGTTGAATCGGTGAGACCAAATCGCATCAGGGCCTAATACGCCACCACCGGCTTCTTCACCAACAGATGCGTGGAACACCATTAGATGATCAATCACACCATCGGGTTCACGGAAGTTTCCGTCACCGTCGTAATCGTAACGATCTTCAATATCGTAATCGGCTAGGTTGATGCTAGGATCTTGAGCCAATTGATTCAGTGCTTCGCGAACCAGTTCTTGCGCGTTGAGATCGTTGTCGGTAGTAGGGGAGTTACCCCCATAGAATGACGCAGGTTTAGAGGCGCGATACCAACCTGCAGCTTGGCCCGCAACGCTGTAACTATCACCAGATTCGCTTTGGTAATACTGACGCATCGAGATTAGGTTTTCGCCGTTTGGCCCAGTGTAGCCAGAGTTTGAAAACAACAACTCTTGATAATGTTCTGGGTTGTAGCTCTCGTAGAGCATTTGTGTGTGCTCTTCGGTCAGTTTGTTGTTATCCCAGTTCAAATCAGGGAAATCGACTAACAGAGCGAGTACTTTATCGGTACGCTTGGTGCCGACTTCTAACGCAAAGACGCTCGCCTTTTTAACACCAGATCCTTTTTCTATGGCTTTAAGTATTTTCGCTCGTTGCTCAAGTGCTTTTTTACCGAATTGAGCGTCACCTTTAAAACCGGAATTGATTTTATTCTTCAAGTAGCGGTCAAGTGCGTCGTGCTTTGCCACATCGGTTGCATCTTGGTCGACTAAGCCTTGTCTAACTAGCATTTCAATGAGTTTGTCTTCATTAACAACGCCTAAATCAATAGGTGTTTTTGCATAACTACTGACGCTAAATAGAGTAAGCATTGCTGAAGCCAACAATGTTTTTCTCATCATTTTCATTATATTTTCCTTTTATATTCCCATGTCGATATCAGTATCAACTTGCCTTATTCGGATCTGTTGTCCGAGTTTGGCCTAATACACTCTTGTGGTGTCTTATTTAACTGACGTGTGTTTGTTGCGTTTTTTTTACTTTCGCTCTCCTTTGTATTGGTTGTCTCTTTTCTACTTTTTGAACCAAACGGAGTGCTCTTCGCTTTTTTAGCGTTGAGATAGATACGTAAAGCTTCTTGATCTTCCTCATAGGTTAAGCCAGAACAGATAACACCTCGTTTAATCAATGATTTCAGCAATAGTTCATCGTTCTCAATAGTGGAAGCCTGTGACAGTGATGACAAAGTTAGAACCATTAAAGTCATTGCTTTTATGGGCATTTTTGTAAGAATCTTAGCTGTGCGAGCCTCGGTTGTAAGAGGCGTTGTTATAAGGAGCATATTCAAAAGAGCCATCAGTTTTGATTATGTAACAAAATATATTTATAAAATTAACCAATCAAATGGATAATTATTACAAGCAATTGTTCGTTCCGATTTCAACATTTAAAGTTAATATCAAACAATGGTCGTTATTTATTTTATTATCAGCTATTTAGTGGGTTTTGTTGAATTAATAGTTGATAGTTTGGATTTTAATAATATTGGTTGGGAAGTAATTATTATCTTTAGAGTACTTTATACAAGGTATGGAGTTATAAGTAATAAGATGCGTTTTATATTCTCTGTGTTTAAACATTGCATTTAATAATTGAGTTATTAGTAAATATCTGTGCTGAAATTATTTTCACACGAAATATAAATAATTAGGGTGTTGAGAATGATTTTCAGTGTTTCAAGGGCGTGAAATTTAACAATAGCGGAGGTGATAGGAGTGCCAAGTCGCAAAAAAGAACCCGTATTTGAGTTCTTTTCCTTGTATTCTTGTTGGAGATTTACTTATGACTGAGAGACATCGCGATAAAAATACCGTTCGCAAGTGCTTGGATTCATGCGCTTAATGACGTTTGATACCACAGCGACAACCAACACCGAGAATACAAGCCTTCCCCAAAATATCGTGTAGAAATCGGCCCCGATGAGTAGGATCAACAACGTATCTTCAATTAAACTGTGGAGCAAGTTGAGCAGCATGATTGCGGTGAATACGTCTCTTGCTGAGATATGCCCTTTCTTGGCTTCATTGATCAGTAAGCCGCCACCAAACGAAAGGCCAAGCGTGATTCCTATTATTGTTAGGTTCGTTGCGTCTTTGCTGATTCCCAGTACTCTTAAGAATGGTCTCAGTAATACTGCCATGAGTTTCTCAATACCTAGAATCTTTAAGATCTTGAGTAACAGTAATAGTGCTGAGATTACCATGAAGATAACCGCAAAGTTCTTGAACTGTTCAAGCGCCCAACCCAAATAGCTTGTGTCTCCTGATACTTCAGGTTGCCAAAGCACGGTTGCTGGGTAGTTGAGCCAGTCTCCGTATTGATAACTGAGGTTGAGTAGCCATGCCAGCACTAAGCTTCCCCCCACTCTCACCGATAGGGTAGCCAGCCAGCTAACACCTGCTTTTTTGGCAATAGCGCCTTCAATTGGCAATGAGTGAGCAAGGAGCATCATGCTGCCTAAAATTGAAGCTTGAGCAACCGTTAAGGGAACATCGGAATTAATAAGGATAATTAGCCCGGCATAGATGTTGGTGAGTATGGTAGTTGCCCATACTAGACCCATTTCTTTGGGTAATCCGACGCTTTCCATTATAGGGCTTAGCCATTCGCTAAGAATCATTATGCCGCCAAGCTCTTCGACGACTTTTATCAATATGATGATTGGAATCATGATACGGAAAAGCGTCGAAGTGACATCGAAGATTTCTTTGAGGAGCTCTTTGAAAAATTGATAGGTTGATTTCATTGTTACGACCATAACTCGTTGTGTTGTATAAAAAGATCTTACCGCGATTGTTGTGATTATTATTTCAAAAATAACCTATAAAGTTGCCTGTAATTTTTAAATTGCCTTAAAGTAAGAAATTATCAATCAAAAAATCATGGTTTAAGAAATTATGGAAATAGACCGTATAGATAGAAGCATATTGGTTGAGCTTCAGAAGAATAACCGGATCCCTAATCAATCGTTAGCCGAGATCGTAGGGCTATCACCTCCTGCTTGCTTAAAGCGAGTGAAACGATTGAGGCAAGAGGGCGTGATAGTCGGTGATGTATCGATCATTAATCCTGAGCTTACTGGTAGCAAGATGACCCTAGTTGTGTCCGTTGAAATGGAGCGCGATCGAGGGGATATCTATCAAATTTTTCGCCATTCTATTTCTAAGGCGTCAGAGGTTACTCAGTGCTATCAGATATCAGGCAGCTTTGATTTTATGTTGATTGTTACGGTGAAAGATATACAAGCTTACGAAGACTTTGTTGAACGAGTATTGCGCAAAGATCTGAATATTCGCAAGTTCCATACCTCAGTCTCTATGAGAACCGTGAAATTTACCACTGCAGTTAACTTAGATGAGTCATGACCTTTAGCCAGATAGAGGTGTGAATAATTAGATCAAAGGCATAATAGTTAGGGAAGAGGCTTAGCGTTGAGAGTTTTGTGAGGTGCATTGGTTATTTTTGTATAAATAGCAGTCATTTACACAAAATGTTACTTTCATATTTTGTCATAACTTTAATAATTGTATATATTCCTCCGCTACAATAATAATTAACCGAAGTTAATACCAAATGACTGTCAGTTCAGCTTCTCAATCACGTGAAACGCTTCTAAGCGAAAACGAACAACTTGTCTCGACTACCGACCTTAAAGGTGTGATTACTTATAGTAATGACGCTTTTTGCCGTATTGCGGAATACAGTCAAGATGAATTACTAGGGCAACACCATAATATTGTTAGGCATGGTGATATGCCAAAAGCGGCTTTTGCCGATATGTGGGTGAATCTAAAACAAGGCAAGGCTTGGCGCGGGATCGTAAAAAACAAGACTAAATCCGGCGGGCACTACTGGGTTGATGCTTACGTTACCCCTATTTATGATGGCGGGAAGGTAAGTGGCTATCAGTCTGTTCGTGTTAAGCCGAAAAACGAATGGGTACAAGTCGCAGACAAGGCTTATCAAAGCTTATTGAAAGCTGAGAAGTCAGGTCGCCAATGGTCACTACAGATCAGTGACAGTGTTCGTTACGCAGTGTTACTCGGCTCTTTGGCTGCGCCTCTGATTTCAAATCTTGTAGAAGTAGGGCAAGCATCTCAGTGGATATTGAGTCTTCTTCCTGTTTCTGCTCTCGCATTGCTTTTCCGACAAGAGCTCATTGATACTCCATTACAGTTAAAAAAACTGCAATCTAAATTCGATAGCGTCAGTCGACTTGTCTATTCAGGTAATAGTCAGTTCTCTGTTGCCGATTTTCATCTCAAGCTGCTGTCTGCCCGAATCCGCACTGTATTAGGCCGTATGACAGACTCAGCGAAACCATTGCAAGATTTAGCTGATAACCTTAATGCGACGTCATACCAAGTAACTGAAGCGCTCGATCAGCAGACAAAAGATATTCTTCAGGTACGTGAAGCAACTGAAGAGGTTGAAGTGACCGCCAATGAAGTATCTTCTCGTACAGAAGAAGCTCACCAAATTGTCGATGTTACCTTGCAAACTTGTGCTGGTGCTAAAGAGAGCATCGATCAAACCCACCGCAACCTTGAAAACTTGGCATCTCAGGCGGAGAAAGCGACGCACACGACTTACCAATTGAGCGATCAAGCGCAAAGCGTGAGCAAGATAATGGAAGAGATTGGTGGAATCGCTGAACAAACTAACTTGTTGGCACTTAACGCTGCGATTGAAGCGGCAAGAGCAGGCGAGCAAGGACGAGGCTTTGCAGTTGTTGCCGACGAAGTACGTGCTTTATCTGGACGAACGTCAAAGGCCACAGTTCAGATTAAAGAGAGCATCGATACCATGCTGGCGACGATTGAAAGCTGGCAGAAAGATATTCTGGCGAACAGAGACCAAACCGACGCGTGTGGTGATGTTGCGAAGGTGAGCGC
>NZ_JBFRVX010001106.1:0-204 GCF_041475345.1 Vibrio sp. 10N.222.48.A3
TATTTAAAAATGGTTCATTAGTTTGAATCAAGCTCTTTAACAATTTGGAAAGCTGACTGATTAGCTTAATTATTTTTACTTTTTAAAAAGTAAAACAAAACGGCCAAGGCTGTGATTAAGTTAATCAAATTTAAAAGTTCTCAATGTTTATCTTTCATTAGGTAAACACAACAAACACATTCAAGTGTCTTGTATTCGAATCAA
>NZ_JBFRVX010001107.1:0-4055 GCF_041475345.1 Vibrio sp. 10N.222.48.A3
GCTGAAGATGTAATCAAGCTAAAGGACATTAAAAAAGCCCTTTATCAGAGCTTTGTTAATGGTTTCAATGAGCGTGAGGTTTAGTGCCTGACGAATAGAGACTAGAGTTAAACAGAGCCAATGATACGTTTACTCGATTTGTGATGAAGCTTAAGTGCGAGTAACGAGCCCCATAGAGCGACTTGTATCCATAGCAATGTCCATTGAGACGCTACCTCTTGCCAAGATGCCCCCATCTGATTGAGCGCTAAAAAACCTTGGATAGCGGGTGTGCTTGGGAATAACTGTGACAGCAGTACTAACCATTCAGGCATCATTTCAACAGGCCAGATAAAACCTGAAGAGAAGATCAGCGGCATTGAACTGATTAACACCAAAACCGTGACTAACTCTCTTCTTGGCACTAGCTCACCAATAAAAATCCCGATCAAACAACTAGCCAATAAGAAGGGTAGCAGTAAGGTCAAAATGTTTGTTATGGAGGCAAGTAGGTTAATGCCATACATCGAAAAGCTCGCGCCGAAGTAGTACATCGACAACAAGTAATATATGCCGACTAAGGTACAGCAGCGAGCAAGTATCAGTTTCGCTGGAGAGGTCTTACTCCAATAGCCAAACGTCGATTGAGCGTTTTGGGTCGCGCCAACTAAACCAGAAGCCATGGCTAAGGTTTGTTGCAGGATCAACACAAAGACGGCTGGAACCACGTAATCAATGTAGCCCATGCGACTATTGAAGGTTGGTTTTAGGTTCAAGCTGAATGCACTGTAGCCTTTGGCTGCGGATTCTAACGGCACACCTTCAACTAACAAGTGACTGACCTTTACTTGCGCAGCTAACGTGCCGCCTGCCTTGGCAAGCCCTTCAACAATGGTTCCGTAGACCAAGAAGTAAGATGCATCACCAGCGTAAGAAAGCGTCGGGCTCTTACCTAGGAGCAAGTCTTTATAGAAGTTCTCTGGGATGACGAGGAACCCACCAATCTCTTGATTAAGAACAGCTTGCTTAGCATCGGCGATGGTGGAGTCGCGGCGTACCAAGTCAATTTGAGACGTGGCATCTACCATTCTTTCTAACTGGTAGCTGCTTTGGCTCTTATCCAAGTTCACAACGGAAGCTTTAAGCTGTTGAGGAACTTGATTTGCGTAAGGCAGCGGATACAAGAATGAATAGAAGACCACACCACCAAATACCGTTAGAAGTACAACAGGGTTGCGAATTACCGCTAACAGTTCTTGTTTTAGCAGTTGAGTAAAGCTCATTGTTTTACTCCTTGTTCTGCTTCGTTTTTAGTTTTAGCTGAGAGTGATGCTTGCATTAGATGTTTCTTAATTAATAATATAACCACCAATGTAGGAACGGCATACCACAACATAGAAGAGAGGCTGATCAAAGACTGTGCCGCGCTTACGCCATAACTAGACTGTGCCGTTTGTACTTCGATGTAATGACTTACGGGTAATAAGCTTCTCCAGATTTGCGCTGCCGTGTTCATGTCGGTTACTGGAAAGGTAATCCCCATGAACGCAAAGCTTGGTGCTGTGAAGGCGCCAGCGAAACTCATCGCCCTTGCAGGATCAAGCGTTAAGAAGAAAAACAAACAACCCATGATGATGCAACTGATGACGGTAAGCAGTTGGGCGACGGTCAGTGCCACAAAACTGCCGTTAAACGGCCAGTCTAAAAGGACATAGAACCAAAAGCTAAACGCGATACCAAACATCAAAAATAAGACAAGGTAGGGCGTTAATGTTGATGTTAGTGACTTCATCGGGGCGTTGGATAACCAAGCATCAAGGCCACGAGCTCTAACGTTCGCCGTCAAAACCAATATCGTGCCCACCACAATCATGATCTGCCATAGTGCAGGAATAACCGCAGACACCAAGAACTGAGCATAACTGGTGTTCTTGTTGAACAGTGGCGTGATCTGGCTTTGCACTGTTACTGCTTGGCCTAATGCGGATTGCACCGTGGTATCACCGTGTGATAACTGCTTAACGACCTCAAGTTGCGCGTTAAAAGTCCCTTGAGCCTGCAACAACGCGGAATTCACTAGCTTACCTATCAAGATAAATTGGCTGTTGTAGAACACAGACATTTGCGGATTCAATCCGAGCAGAAGGTCTCGGTCAAAATGCCTTGGTATCACAACATAACCGTAGATATCACGTTCAATCATCGCTTTCGCCGCTTCACTCGCAGAGCTGTATTTCTGAGTGACTTGCAGCGTTGGTGATGCATCAACAAGGCGTGTGAACTGCTGCGAAATTTGGCTGTGTTCCAAGTCAACAACCGCAACCGGTAAGTCACGAGCGATCCCTTGTGAAAAAATCAGCCAAATACTGGCAGCAAGCAGCAAAGGTATCCAAGTTAGGCAAGACAACAACCATTTGTCTTTGCGGACAATCGCCCACTGCCTAAGCAAGGTATTCTTCGCTCTATGATGCTCAGTTGATTGCGAGGCTGTAGATTGCGAGCCTTTAGATTGTGAGCTTTTAGATTGCGAACCTGTAGATCGATAGTTAGCAGACATACGTCACCTAAAGCTCAACCACAAGGCTCATGCCCATACGCAGTGTTTCGCTAGTATTAACAGGGTGCGCTTCTACTTCAAAAGTACGTAAGTCGAAGCCTTGTGCTGCGTCTGTTGAACGCCAAGTAGCGAAATCACCCATTACGGCAATGTGAGTTACTTGGAAAGTTAATGATTTATCTAGAGCCGGTAGATACGCCTCAAACTGGCTGCCTTTCTCGAAATGCTTAAGCATGTCTTCACGCACATTAAGTACTGCCCATGCATCTTTGGTGTCGATAACAGTCACAACAGGGAAGCCTTGTGGTGCGAGCTCACCGCTGCTCAATAGTACCTGAGACACTTCGCCATTAAACCAACTGTGGATCTGCGTGTCTTTTGCGTAAGCTTCAACTTCCGCCACCGCACCTGCCGCCATTAATGCTTTTTGAGCGGCTGCCACTTTGGTTTCGTCACGAGCGCCTTCTCGTGCCAATTGATACATTTGGAACGCAGCGCTTTCCGTGTACTTCGCTGCTTGCCACTGTGTTTTGGCTTCATCGCGTTTTTGCTCGGCAACCACACCATCGTTGTAAAGGTTATTGACACGTTGATAAGTTTTGTCCATGAGATCGGCGGCTGCTTTTGCCTTCAACCACTGGTCTTTAGCAGCTTGGATCTGTTGAGTACGCGCACCATTCTCAGCTTGTTTTGCTAATGCGCCCGCAGCTTTTTGACCTGCTTTTGCTTGTTCTAGCTTCGCGTCAATCTCAGGGCTAAGAAGAGAAAAGATCAATTCGCCTTTTTCAACCGAATCGCCTTTACGCACGAATATTTCATCAATTCTGCCAGGTACTTTCGATGAGATGCTGTATTGCTGCGCATCGATTTGACCTTGAAGCTTAACAGGCTGAGGTTGATAAGCTTGGTAAAAACTGTATCCGACCCAGCCAATAACGCCGATACCAACTAAAGATAGAAGAAGGGGCTTAATAGGTTTCATGAATTATCCTTTTGACTGGCTATCGGTGTCTGTTTTTGAGTCGAAGTCAGACGGAACAGAAGAGGTTAAGTAACTCGAGTAAGCATTCATTTCGCTGGTTAGCGCTAATAGCTTGTTCAGAGAGATTAGGTATTTGAATCGCGCAGCAGATTGCTGGGTTTTGATGCTCGCAAGGTAGAGCTCTGCATCAACCACTTCTAGCGAGTTCGAAAGTCCTTGAGTGAAGGCTTTTTTACGAAGTGAAAGGTTTTCTTGAGCTAAAGACAGACTTGAGTTGAGGCCTTGAACTTCTTCAATTGCTTGGTTCGCTTCAAGATAGGTCTTTTGTACCAAAACGGTTAAGTCTTGCTTGGCTTGCGACTTAAGAAACTGGACTTGAGACACGGCGCTATGAGCGGCAGCGACTTTGTCGGAACGACCTGACGTGTCAAGTAGCGGTACATTCACACCAATACCGACTAACCAATCGGGTTTCATTTCACTGGCTAGCGAGTCATCTTCGTACAGGCTGTAATCACCGTAAAGGTAAACTTCTGG
>NZ_JBFRVX010001108.1:0-4180 GCF_041475345.1 Vibrio sp. 10N.222.48.A3
CGTATTTAAACCGTCTGTATCCTTACAACCAATGTAAACATGCTTTCCATTGCTTAGGCTTAACTTCAGCGCTGAACCTATCGATACATTATATAACCAACCATCGCTCAACATGCGGATGCCAATACCTTGATACCACTTGCTTTGATAAAACGATGTCTCCGTTATGTCTGACACTTCTACATTCTTACGCCAAAAACCAAAACCGAAATACCAGCTCAATGCATTGCCTTTGACCTCAATTGTCATGGAGAAAAAGAGCAAAGCAATTAACCCGTTGATGGCGTGAGCGATGAATGTTCCGGAGTTATTATCAGACGTAATGACAATGAAAGCACTTATCGAAACAAGGATGAGCAACAACCCCTTGTTGTATTCCTTACTATAAAACACAGTTATATCTCCTATAGACAACGAACAACCAATTACCTAGCCAACAGCTATCTTACTGCGGCCTTTCTAAATAATAGTGGCAAGTAATGAAAGTAGATTCCCCAAAACCAAGTAGCTTCACCTTGATACTACCGAACCAAAGTATCAAACCAGAATAACCTCGTTCCGGATCTAAACCTTGTTTATAAAGCACATCGAATCTACATTAGCCACTTGGCTATGCCTTGACCCATTCGGATCGCAGGACAGCCAAAACTACGGTATCCCACCACCGCCCTTTGAAAAAACGATGCTCTCTAAAGTGCGCTTCTTGACGCATACCTAAAGACTTACAAAGCTTAATGGCAGGTAAATTCTTACTGATTGTCTCCGCATAAATGCGGTGTACACCCAATGTTGAAAAACCAAAATCAGCCAAAGCGAGAGCCGCTTCATTGCTTAACTTATGGCCTTGATATTGTCTTGAAAACGCACACCCCATTGAAGCTTGCTGATTGTCTTCTAAACGCAAACAAACAGTACCAATGAACTGCCCTGTGCTCTTATATTCAACTGCGAGTTGATATGATTTCCTTGGTTCTTCAGAAGCCTGGGCTATAAACAAGTTGGTTAACTCTTTATATTTAATAGGATCACAGTCACTTTCATCATAGAAACGCTGATATTTGGCATCTTGAGACATCGCCACGAAAGCATTTTCATCGCCAGGATTCATATCCCTAATAATCAGCCGCTTTGTCTCAATTTTAAACATCGAAAGTTCCTTTTCATCGTTGTAAGCTAACGCCCAATAACGTAACCAAATACACTCAAATCTACCATCTAAATCACTAAAGCAAAGCCGAACTGAAACTGCCAAGTGTTAACTGTCGGCTTAAATTACTCGCTATATTTCTTGATTTATAGCTTTCACCTAGTCAATTAAAGTATCGTATTCATACTCAATCCCTATTTGTTATGCCTGTTCTAACCCTTTCAGGGTGCTTGGTACTATTATTTTATGAAATGGCGTAACGAAGAACATATAGATCTTACCAAACACATTATTCACATGAACCACGGTATTTGCGTGAACAATCACGGTTTCTCCTTCAGGCTCAATAAGAAAAGAAACTCGGACATTAAGATGTTTATCACAGTCTTCTAATACAACTTCATTCTCAGTTGAACTGACCAGTGTAAAAATACCGACTCGTTCGCCTACTACATATTCTGAACCTAATTTATCTCGGGATACATCTTGTAGACCACCCAAATTTTTTAAACCGAGTTTCGATACAACCCAGTTTCTCGTAGACATCAGAAATGCAATCCAAGTCGGTGTTTGAGTTGCTATTTCAAGAAATACTTCAATAGCAGTTTGGTTGTTGTATTTTATTTTTTTTGAAAAGCTATCACAGAAATATGAATTTTTGGAATACTCGCTCAATAGTGACTTCTTGGGTATAGACATAAACTCTCCTTGATGATGAAAAGTCGACAATGCGCCATAGCGACTAATATGGACTCCCCCTCCTGAGGAACTGCCACACTTAAGTGGGATTACACCGGAGGTAACATGTCTGATGATTCTTACTTCAGCGGTATCACTCTAACTAAAAAACACTTTAGCCTTCATGCCGCAGACCAACATGGCAAGGCAATACTTAAAAGTCAGTTACTCGATCTTAATTACTAATCTCATACTCGTTTTTTATACGGGGCAATTCCTCATATGTACTGATTGCTTTAACTGCACCGCTTAGATCATTTTTACCATTAAAGCTATGCTTAACAGCAATGACATCACAGCCACTAGATTTACCAGCACGAATACCCGCTGTGGAATCTTCAAACACAATTGTTTGGCCAGGTGAAGCCGCTAATCTACCAAGAGCTAAAGTATAGGCTTCAGGATCCGGTTTATGCTTAGTTACATGCTCCTGTGTGATAACAAGGTCAAAAGCATTCTCTAGCTGCAACGAGGTTAAAATATTATCAACCATCCATGTTGCTGCTGAACTAACAACTCCACACTTTTTCCCTGCTAGTTTTAACTGTTCTATGTAAGCCTTAGCCCCAACATTTAGCTCAAGACCATCATTGAGCATCTGTTCGTAATGAGCTCGAAAGTGGTAATTAAACTCTTCTAAGTCAGGAGCAATATTAGCATTTTCAAAAAAGTGACCCGTTACAACCTGCCAACTTTCCCCCATAACATCTTTGTAAATGTTGTGGTCTACGTGTGCGCCATAATCTAAACAAGCTAATGCTAACGCTTTGCCCTTTAAAGGCTCTGAATTTACTAATGTTCCGTCCATATCGAACAGATAAACTTCGTAATCTTTCAATTCACTCTCCATGTTAGATTTTTCAATCTCGTATAAGCCTAGTTAACCAGTGAAAAAAACAATGCAACCAAACTAATATGACTACCTTACCCACAAAAGCCGACCATTACAAAAGTGCCGAGCGTTTTGGAATCCAGTTAAACAATCTATTAGGTGATGGCTACGATAGTAGGCAATAAAGTAGTGGCAACAAACTAGCGAGCAATAAGCTGTGCCCAACAGACGTACTCTCTAATTTTGTCACAATGGTTGATTTAGCAGACTCGTTTTCAATTAACGAACTAGCAGAAACGCCAGCCATGTTACTAGGGTCACTATATCCGACCTTAAGACCGGAAAAAGACAAAAGTGAACCCAGAGCAAGAAGAATTAGCATTGAATAGAACGCATAATCACTAGAAAATGCTAGTTTCAAATAGCCTGTGAAATACTCGAAAGTAACTACAATTAGCAGTGCTAATAAATTTGATAGCACTATCAACCTTACGAATTTAAACATATTCCCTCTGATACCAATAGAACAGCTAACGTCCCAATAAACGGTGAGTGTACGAGTGCCATAATGAAGCGAAACGGAATCGGCACACGTTTATGAATCCGACTTAACTGCTTTGTGAACTGGCTTTTCTAGCGATCACTAAACCATGATTACTTGATCCCAAAAGGCTTGCTTCGTCGCAATTTGCCAAATGATAATCTAACCATGTCTGATATTGGGATGGCGTAAAGTTATTAACACCGTTAGATATGTAACGTCCAAATCCATCTGTTGCTGCGTGTCCAATTACATTAAACCCATTTTTGTTTACAAGATTTTCAATTTCACTAGGCGTTGCGAAATACCCGACCTTGAAACAACTATCGGCTTTAGCGTTTGATACCGTGCCATGTTTATTTAACTCTAAAAGCACCTCCGGAGTGACTAGCTCTGGAAATTGTTGGGCAAACATACCAGCGACAAAGAAACGTGAAATATAGGCTATGGCTAGTACACCATTTGGCTTTAAAATCCTTAGTGCTTCATTAACCGCAAGCTCTCTTTCATGCAGAGTTTTTAGGTGGTACAAAGGCCCAAGAATTACACAAACGTCTTGAGAGCTACTTTCGATAAATGACACATCACAAGCATTACCCTCAAACACTTTTAACTCAAGACCTTCAGATTTTACTTTAGTATTTAAAATCTTCACTTGGTCAGGCGCAAGTTCTACTGCTGTAACATCACAACCTAATTTTGCAAAATGTAAGGAATAGCGCCCCGTTGCTGCTCCTAACTCACATACTGATTTTCCTTTAAGTAAATAAGGTGTGAGTTTATGTATCGTAGTATCAAACTCTAACTGAGCAATATATTGCCGAGTTAGCCTTTCATCTTCGTTTGCACCCGTATATTGGGCTATCAATTCTTCCATTGTTCACATCCCCTTTGCCAGTGAGCACCCAATTAAGTAGCTGAC
>NZ_JBFRVX010001109.1:0-444 GCF_041475345.1 Vibrio sp. 10N.222.48.A3
ATTCCTATGTATATTCTTTATTTAATGAGAAGGATTATAAACGAAAAAGACTCGCTGTACGCGAGCCTTTTATTAGAAATGCTGGAATTATGATTCCGCGCTGTTCTCGATAAGTTTTTCAACGGTTTTCAAACGCTTGTTCATTTCATCAATACGATGAACTCGCGTTGCTGTTTTACGCCAATCTTTATTTGGCTGTAAAGGAATACCTGAAGAGTACATGCCTTTTTCGGTGATACTGCGCATTACCATCCCCATACCGGTGATTGTAACGCCGTCAACGATTTCTATATGACCATTAATCACACAACCGCCACCAATAATACAGTACTTACCTATCGTTGTGCTGCCGGCAATGATAGTACCACCTGCAATAGCAGAACCATATCCGATGTGAACATTATGAGCTATCTGAAGTTGGTTATCTAAGATAACGTTATCTTC
>NZ_JBFRVX010001110.1:0-3209 GCF_041475345.1 Vibrio sp. 10N.222.48.A3
TACAAAGCGTAGAGCAAGCATCACCGTTCTCTATCATGTCGGTTACTTTCACCAACAAAGCGGCAGCAGAGATGCGTGGTCGTATTGAAGAGTTGATGATGGGCAGTTCGTCGGGCATGTGGAACGGCACCTTCCACGGTATCTGTCACCGCATTCTTCGTGCTCACTACCTAGATGCAAAACTGCCAGAAGACTTCCAGATCATTGATTCAGATGATCAGATTCGTTTGCTGCGTCGCTTAATCAAGGCGCAAAACCTTGATGAAAAGCAGTGGCCAGCCAAGCAAGCTTCTTGGTGGATCAATGGCAAGAAAGACGAAGGGCTGCGCCCAAGTCACATTGACGCCTACCATGATCCAATAACTCAAACGTGGTTAAAGATTTACTCTGCTTACCAAGAGGCATGTGATCGTGCTGGCTTGGTCGATTTTGCTGAAATCTTGTTGCGATCGCATGAACTATTGCGCGATAAGAAACACATCCGCGAGCACTACCAAGCTCGCTTTAAGCACATTCTTGTCGACGAATTCCAAGATACCAACAACATCCAATACGCTTGGTTACGTATGATGGCGGGCCCGGATTGTCGCGTGATGATCGTGGGTGATGATGACCAATCTATCTATGGCTGGCGTGGCGCTAAAATTGAAAATATTCAGAAGTTCTTGGATGAATTCCCAGGTGCTTCAACGGTTCGACTCGAACAAAACTACCGTTCAACCAAAACCATTCTTCAGGCGTCGAACGAGCTTATCTCGAACAACACCGAGCGTATGGGTAAAGAGCTGTGGACTGATGGCAACGATGGCGAGCCAATCTCAGTTTACTCAGCTTATAACGAGTTAGATGAAGCGCGTTTCACGGTTAGCAAAATCAAAGAGTGGCAAGAGAAAGGCGGTGCGTTAGAAGATACCGCGATGCTTTATCGTAATAACGCCCAATCTCGTGTGCTTGAAGAAGCGCTTATCCAAGGTGGCCTGCCTTACCGAATCTACGGTGGCATGCGATTCTTCGAGCGTCAGGAAATTAGAGATGCTTTGAGCTACCTGCGCTTAATGAGTAACCGTAGTAATGATGCGGCATTCGAACGTGTCGTTAATACGCCGACTCGTGGCTTGGGTGATAAAACGCTAGAAACGATTCGTCTTGCAGCGCGTGATCGTGGTGCAACCATGTGGGAAGCCAGTGTTGCTTTGATAGAAGAGCAAGTGCTACCTGGTCGTGCTGCGGGTGCATTGAGCCGCTTTATTGAACTTATCAATGCACTTGAAGATGACACCATAGAACTGAGACTTCATGAGCAAACCGACCACGTGATCAAATCGTCGGGCTTGTTTGCGATGTACGAGCAAGAGAAAGGCGAGAAGTCGAAGGCACGTATTGAGAACTTGGAAGAATTGGTAACGGCAACGCGTCAGTTTGAAAAACCAGAAGAAGCGGATGAAATGAGCATGCTAACAGCGTTCTTAACTCATGCGGCTTTGGAAGCGGGTGAAGGTCAGGCTGATGAGTTTGATGATGCGGTTCAGCTCATGACTCTGCACAGTGCCAAAGGCCTAGAGTTCCCAATGGTATTCATGGTTGGTGTTGAAGAGGGCATGTTCCCAAGCCAGATGTCTGCAGAAGAAGCGGGGCGTTTAGAAGAAGAGCGTCGTCTGTGTTACGTCGGCATGACCCGTGCGATGGAGAAGCTCTACATCACTTACGCTGAAATGCGTCGTTTGTACGGTCAAGACAAGTATCACAAGCCATCTCGTTTTATTCGTGAGCTACCAGAGACATGTCTGGATGAAGTGCGTATGAAAGCGCAAGTGAGTCGCCCTGCAAGCAGTGGTCGCTTTAGCCAAACCGCCGTGAAAGAGAACTTCAATGAAACAGGCTTTAGTTTGGGCTCTCGCGTTAAACACCCTAAGTTTGGTGAAGGTACCATCATCAACTTCGAAGGAAGTGGCCCACAAAGCCGAGTTCAAGTTGCGTTCAATGGTGAAGGGATTAAGTGGTTAGTAACGGCTTACGCTCGATTAGAGCAGCTTTAATTTGCTACTTCGGCATCTAAAAATCGTTCATTATTAAAAACTAAAAGAGCAGCCAATGGCTGCTCTTTTTATTGCTTTGTACTGACCTCTATTAGGTTAATACGAGCTTAAGGCATTGCTGCCTAAAAGTGAGACTTACAGTGCTGCAAGTGCCGCTTCGTAGTTTGGTTCTTCAGTGATCTCTGCAACCAACTCGCTGTGTGTTACCACACCTTTTTCATCAACAACGACAACTGCGCGTGTTGTTAGGCCTGATAGTGGGCCTTCAGCAATCGCTACGCCGTAGTCTGATGCGAATGCAGGAGAACGGAAAGTTGAAGCGTGTTGAACGCCTTCAATGCCTTCTAGTTCGCAGAAGCGACCCGCAGCAAACGGTAGGTCAGCAGAAATACAAACAACAACCGTGTTCTCAAGTTCTGCCGCTTTTGCGTTGAACGTGCGTACGCTCGTTGCACAAGTTGCTGTGTCGATGCTTGGGAAGATGTTTAGAACTACTTTCTTGCCTTCAAGAGAAGCAAGAGTCAGTTCAGAAAGATCGCCTGCAGTCAGTGCAAAGCTTGGTGACTTTTCACCTGTTTGTGGGAATGTGCCCGTTAGCGGTACAGCAGCGCCTTTGAAGGTAACGTGTGACATGAATTTGTCCTTAGTTTAATTATGGTTATGAAACTAGTTGAGCCTAGTTCGACTTACGTTACTCGGAAGTGGTTAAGAAGTGAATGCTTTAAATGTCAGAATTGTAATCAAAGGTCTTTGATTTATTTGTTTGAGAGAGGAATAAATGAAACGACAGATAAAGAAAAACCCCGAGAGCTTGCGCTCATCGGGGTCTATAGTCTTACTCGCAGCAATCCGGCTACTAAGTGTGCTCCATGCATCAAATCCATGATAGTGTGCTGTTATCCTTCAGCGTATTCCTTTCGTCGCCTTCCTAGCGGTGTCCTTGATCTTATCCTGATCTGCCAACAATCCTCGTTAGCGCGCGTCACTTGTTCCGTGAGCGGTGTCCTTTACATCGTCCTGATGCTAATCCAACCCTTTAAATCCTAAAGGTGTCCATTGTCATTCCGTTGCAGCTAACTTCCTGTTAACTGACTGTATCCCTACAATGTCCTTACGCTCCATGCTTGACTACTCAATCCTAAGTAACCAAATCTTCATCCTGAAGATAACCAA
>NZ_JBFRVX010001111.1:0-4826 GCF_041475345.1 Vibrio sp. 10N.222.48.A3
GTACTTAATAATCAGTTTTTCTTTCTTTTTATCAAGATCTCGTACATCAGAAAATAGTCCTTGGACCTGCTCTTGCTCTGGAGCACGTGCAATGTTGTTGGATGCATTATCAATGTCATCTTCAACTTGTTTTAAGCGAGTTCTAGCTTCATCAAACCGGCGGAGTGACTCTGAGGATTGCTGGTTTACTTGGTAGTCTATGGTGGCGGCCTGACGGTCAGATATATCAAGCAACAGACTTTGCTGAGAAATATCACCTAAATGGTCTGCGAGGCTATCTGTGATGGCTTCCATTGCAGCTGGAGCCGACCCACTTAGGTTGAAGGATAGTTTAGCTCGTAGTGTCTCAAGGAATGAATCTAGTTCTTGGCCAAAGTTTTGTTTTTGTTTGATGCTCTGTTCTTGCTTGATCTTCTCAAGTAATGAAAACATTGTATTTGGAGCAAGTGAAAACGGTAAGCTAGTTTCCATTTCCATACGGATCTGTTTTTCTAACTCGACTTTCTCTTTTAGTAACTCATCAACTTTTAGTGTTTCGGCTTCACGGGTTTTCGCCCATGCGCCACCACTTTGTGAAAGTTTGTTCTCTAAGTTGAGAATGTCATTTGATGTGAGCTCTATTTGAGCGTCAACAATATCCGCTTCTCCACGTAGCCTTTCTGAATTACGCTCATGTTCGATACGCTTGGTATCGAGCGAATCCATTTCTTCGCGGATTGATTGAGTAAGCGTTGAGGAGCCTTGTTTCTTTAGGTAAATACTTAAATCACTCTTAAGCTTCCCAATAACATCTAGCCCTAGTAGGCGACGAACTGCCGTCTTTAAAACCTTCCCTGATTCATCTTCAGCCAAATCAGCGATTTTTTCACCATCAAAGAAGAAAAGATCAGCGATGCCAGTTGGGATTAATTCGTTTAAGAAACCTTGGCATTGTTCGTAATTGAGCTCGGGAATGGGAAGGCCATCTTTTTCGAGGGACAAATTGTCCTTCTTGTCTTTTTTCCAACCACGAATAACTTTGTATGTGTTTTCTTCACCGTTTTGGCTGTATTTAAATTCCAGTTCAATAGATGCATTGTCTTGAACACCACCGTGCCCAACACCCTTATGGATCAAATCACCTAAAGCTTCAATATACTCGCCATTCGACATCAATTGGCCAAACGATTGACGACCAAAAAGAGCCAAACGAACGGCAGTTAGAATTGATGTTTTACCTGCACCGTTTAAGCCACCGAATAAAATGATCGGGCGTTCGGTGCCTTCAATAGCGCCGTTTAAACTAAGACGAGCAGGCGCCGGACGTAAATCTATTTCGTGGTATCCACGAAATACTCTGAAGTTGTTTAACGTTAATTTAGTAATCAGCATGACTTTAATTAAAACTCTTTTAGTAGCTGCTTATCGATATCAATCAATTGTTGATTGTAACGGTCAATTTCTTGCTGGTGAATATCAAACTCTGCCTTGCTTTGTAGTGAGGCATGCTTTTGTTTGATCTCTTCAAGGCTTCCCCAGTCTTGCTTCAGTAGTGAAGCAATCTTATTGTTGATTCCGCTACGTCGACTTAGACCTTCCATTGAGACTTCAAGCTCAATTAGCTTCATTATCATTTCAGGTGCAATATCGAAATCTTCACTTAGCTCGTTGATAATTAGGGCATCATCTTTACCAAAACTTGCATTGTCGTCATAAACCCAATCAAGATCGTAGCCATAAACCTCATTGAAAATAGTCGGTAGGGAGTCATCCCAGTCAGGCTCGTTTGGATCGTGGATCCATTCTTGGCGAATAGCATGTAACTCTGGAACTGTTATAAGCTCAATTTCACGACCTTCAGATTTGTATTTCTTATCGAGCTCCAACAATTCACGCAACCACTGGCGACGATATTTTAGCCAGTAAGGGCCGGGAATAAATCGGATTAAATGCCAAGCAAGTTCTGTAGGATTCGGGTGAGCAGGGGTGCTTTTAACTAACTGATAGGAGTAGTGTTCAAGCAAGTGACCGTCTTGATACAGTCGAACCTGGGTTCCATCATCAGAAATTTCAAGGTGTTGCCCTTCGCCAAGAGTAATGCTACTTTTTACATCCTCAAGAGTTTTTAGCTCGTTACCTTTGTATGATGCTTGGTTTGTCACTTTCCCTGTACGACGCTTAAAGTTTCGGTATTCATCCTTATTTTTTGGAATCCCCGTTTCAGCGAGCATATCTCTGAATTCTAATAAAGGTGACATCCAAGATTCACCGTTTTGAATCAAACTTTCCATAGCGCGGTCTTTAGTTACCACGGTACATGTCCAGCATCCAAAACGAGAATTACCACAAGATGGGGTGGTTTCGTCAATAACCATTGGGCATTCCCCCTGGCCTGAAGAGTCTTTATAAAGATTCCAAAGAACTAAGTTTTTCCCTCCCCAAGGGTTTTCCCACTCAAGATCGTACCGATTGCTCCAGATGTTTTTGATGCCATAAGGTGTTTTTTCGGTTGTTAGATGGCAGAGCCTTAAAATTTTCCACACGTCATCCACACCCCAAGTATCGATGGGTGTAAAGATAAACGCATTGGAAAGAGTTGTATGGCGAGCCAGACGAGAGCCGTCAATTTTATGCTTTGCAATTACTTGAGCACGAGAAGCACTTTCATCACTACGCGAACCTAAAACCACAATAACTTCATCAAACTGAGATACTTTAGATTTTATGAAATCACTGACAGGGTTTATTTTCATTCGCTCTGTACACCATCGGAAAGAACGTGTGGGTGCAGGGTAACCTTTGCCTAATAGACTAGACCAAAAGGTTTGAGAATCTTCAGGGACAACTTTGTGACAAGTGATCGGCAGGTTGTCTCGCTTGGCCCCTTTGCTAATAGCGTCTAAAGAATTGTTAATATGATTAACAACCACAGGGGTTTCGACAAGCGTATCGGAGGTCACAACAAAAACAGGTTTTGAGCGTTCTTCCTCTTTAAGGCCAAGTAGTGCCATGTAGATCAAGGTCATTATTGCAGATGAGTCTTTACCTCCGCTGTAACCAATCACCCACGGTCTTTTATCTGCACAATAGACGCGTTGGACGTCAGCAATATAGTGACTGAGTTTATTGTTTGCGAAATCTTCAGTGTTGATAAATTCTTGATATTCTTCGGCGAGATCTTCCGCCAATTGTAGCTCGTGTATCATGATAACTGCTTCTCTAGAGCTTTTTCTTCTGGGGTTAGTGGTAACCCCAGTTCAATTTTTAGTGCGTTGGCAGTTAGCTGAATATTCATTGTCGACTTACTCAGTTTGCCATGGTTCATACTGCGTTTTATCCATTCAGGATTGGTCTTTAACCAGTCTACGTCAGCTAGTTTTTGTAATTTCTTTTTCCAATCTTTAGGCTCTTGGCACAGAAGGTGTTTTCCTAATACGCCAATTGCATGTAAACCAACACCGTGTGCATGCAAGTACTCTTGACGAAGTTGTGCTGGTGAAATTTCTTTATCGATAACTAGTTGCCAATCTTTGATGTACCGTGTCACTTCTTCCCAAAATTCCGCAGCTAATTTTTTTTCTTCTTCGGTAAAGCCGTCTTTTGGTCCTTTGCTTAAAAGTGCTCTAGTAGATTGCTTTATGCTACTTAAGGTAAAGAGCTTATTCGATTTAGGACTGATGTTGGATTTTTCCATTTCGGTTAGACCAACAAATGGCTTTATATTTTTTGCCAATTCCCTTGCTAGTTCTGAACTTTCATCACGATGATCGTACAACGTGCCCAACGATGGGCTTGGTTTAACCGCATATTTATTTAAGTCCGCGAACATTTGTTGGCTGCGGCCCAAACCTTCATCAATGAAAAACAAAACAGGGATATTGTCTTGGCCTAAATCAGGGTTTTCTCGAAGTGCTTCTTCAATCGCTTTGCGTCGGTGTTGCCCATCATTAATCAAAATTTGAGCATCCATAGGGATCTTAAGTGTTCCTAGATTTGGTGCTCCATCATGATCATCGAACGATATATCAACACCTACCGATGCGGTCAAAGCGGAGAAGACGTATTCTTTGGGATTGTCTAACAAGTATTTGACCATCTCAGGAATACGAGTTTTATTTAGGGTTCTTTGAGCTCTCAGCTCGGGTGGAACGTCATCTTCGTTGTAGCTGAAAATTTTAGGGATAATCCTAAGAGGGCAAGTCGCAATATAGAAGGGGCGTCCTGCTTGAATACCTCTAACGGCAGGGAAAGAGTAACAGTAGCCTGAATCCTGATTTAGCATATTAGCCTCTATATATGTCATTTTAATATGACATATATATTAGTCGGTACGTTATTTTTTGACAAACTAAAGTTTGAGTTTGTTATGTTAGGGCTGGTTTTGTGCGATAAATAACATGAGTATGCCAAAATTAGCGTCGTATTTTACAGCGATGTAATTGAGATTTCCATGTTTTACCTAATTTTTATGAAGGTTTCTTCGTTACCAGATTGAAGCCTTTAATGTGCTTATTGTGTTTACCCAGTAGCGCTTCAAACTCTGCTCTGTTCATTTGCGCTTCTTCGTTGGAATCATAATCCATTAGCAACGCTAAACGCTGGTCAAAATTTTTCTGTTTTTTATACTTCTTATCGTTAGTTTGTATGTATAAGTGTTTGTTGAGTAGTGGCGGCCTACGCTGTTCATTTACGTAATCGAAGAAGTCGATGTCTTGCTCAGCCATCTTGATTTTTATACGCTCAGTTAAAAAGGGCACCGACTTTTCAAAGGCATCATAAGCGGCTAGGGTGAGTTTTCCTGATGTGATGTGAATCTTTATGAGATCAATTTCGTCACCTAGTTCGCC
>NZ_JBFRVX010001112.1:0-3052 GCF_041475345.1 Vibrio sp. 10N.222.48.A3
ATCATTATGAGTGACTTTCTTTTTTAGTGTTTTCATTTTCTATACCTCTGGTTAATTCGGTATAGAAAGGTGGATGATTGTTAAAAATAATTTCACCCCACCATGGAGGTATATTAACCATAACCGCAATCCCCAATCTCAACTTTGGATAAGGAAAGACTTGTTCCTTACCCACCTCAAAGCTAGACCTGGCAAAACATTTCAGATGAGCGTAGTGGTGTAAGTTACCGGCCAATCAGTGCAAAACTGATAACTCTGAAGTTATCTAACTCCCCCTCAAGAGGCTACGTCGTGCATAAACCTAGGTACAGTCGTGAATGAAACACTTTGAACTAGCTCTATATACAATCAAAAAACACTGTAAAACAATCAGAAAATAGCTTATAAATCACCCAGCAATCACACAAAAATACTACTAAGTAATCACTATGCCAAGATTTGATAATCCGCCAGAAAAAGTAATGTGCTTTGAGTTCCTTGAACAATATGACATATATCAACTTGCGGGAATTTCCCAACATCTAAATCACAAGCAAAGCGTTGACTTTAATTTCCAATCGAGCCCAAAATTAACTTCGGAAAGGTATAAATCAGAAATAGTGGGGTACTTCAAGAATGCATCGGACATGCTAGGCGGGTTACACAATACACCAGAGTCAAAAGTCAGAACGATCTCCTATGATGTACTTTCATTGAGCGATATGCGGTTTTCAACCACAAAAGACACTCGACTTATAATCTACATATTTACAAAAATTGTGACAAATAACCTCATTCAACATTTACCAGAAACACCGCCAAACACTATCACCGACATTAATTCGATGCTGAATTACCTCATCAATGCATTTATCTCATCACAAATACAAATCGAGAAAAAAAGAGAGTTAATCAATAGTATAATTGACGAGTACTACAGCTCATCAGAAGTGTTTAAATTTAACTGGCTTGATGATAAAAATAATGACCAGGTGGCGTGGGTAGTTGACTATTTTCCCAAAATATCCTCAGTAAAGAGCATCGTTGCTAAATTGCCAAACGTAATGAACATCAATGAAAGTCACACTAAAGTCGTTCCGGCTATTTTTCATTCACTAGATATTAGCAACGCTGAAAAAAAACTGATCATGATGAACTTCAAAAGAGCATGGTCGCAGAAGAAATATAGGGAAAAAACCACAAGGGAAAACAAAAAAACCTTAAATATCGTTGTTGACGAAACGGTATCAATCCAGCTTCATCAGCTTTCCAAACAATTTGACATGCCCATCAACCAGGTAATCACTTTGATGACCAATCAGTTTGCTAGTAAATCTGAAGAATTAATGAGAAGCATTGAAGAAGATAAAAAAAATAAAGCCACACAATTCTCTAAGCTTCTATAGCATGCTTGGAGAGCTATAAAGCTCTCCAATATTTAATTTTACCTGTTTAGCACTCTTTGGCGGACCCAGTCTTGAACCTCACTTTCTACCCATGCGACGGCCCTATCTCCAATTGGCACCTGTGATGGAAACTGCTGTTTTTCTATAGAGCGATACATTCCCGACCTTGATAAGCCAGTCATTACTAGTACTTCATTGAGACGAATTAAGCGAGTGGTTACGTTTGGCATATTGACACCTTACAAGTGAGTGGATTTCACTTAAATGACATATGTCTGAAATTATTTAGGTTATATGCACCATAGAAAAACCGTACCCTATGCCAATCCCTGCCCGACTTCTAAATTCAGTGAAGAACGTGTGTTACAGTGTAACATGAGTTTACTGAAATCAAATTACATGTACCTATTAACTCACAACCTTCAGGCTCTTTTTACCACTCATCGACAAGCTCCCCGAAGCAGCTTCTTCGATATGATCACTCCACCACGCCATGAGAACTTTACGGTGTTCAAGGTAATCAGTGCGGTTATATGCGCTTCTTACCTTGTCTCTATCCACATGAGAAAGTGCGGCTTCTATAATATCTGGATCGAAGTTTTGCTCATTTAAGGTGGTACTGGCTAATGCGCGCAAACCGTGAGAAGTTTGCCTACCCTTCATGCCCATTCGTACCAATGCTTTATTTGCTGTCTCTTTGTTGATGTGATTTTTGTTACTTTTGTCAGCAGGGAAAAGGTATTCACTCTCACCCGTGATGAAATCAATCGTCTCTAATAGGTCTAAAGTTTGTTTTGTTAAAGGAACAGTATGAACTCTTCCCTTTTTCATTCGTTCAGCAGGAATGACCCAAAGCATCTTTTCTCTGTCAATTTCATCCCAACGTGCCCCAGCCGTTTCAGTCGGTCTTGTCATGGTATGAAGTTGCCATTCTAGCAAGCAGCGAGTGATGGGTTTAATGGATGCGTAGTTGATTGTTTTGAGAAGCTCTGGAAGCTCATCAGGGGCTAACGAAGCTTGGTTGGTTACCTTAGCAGTCTCAAATGCTTTACCAATGCCAGCAAGCTTGTTGTGTTCAATCACACCCGTGTTGACTGCAAAGGTCATTATCTCATTGAGGTTACGACACAAACGCCCTACTGTTTCTAATTTACCTTGATTCGCAATGGGTTTAATTGTTTTTATCGCTTGTGGTGCCGTAATGTCACCAAGGGGGAACTTACCAAGATCAGGTAAGAGGTACTTCTCAATTCGTTGCTTTAGCTTCTTAGCCGTTTGCTCTTTGACGCTTGTTCTTTTCACTTCAATCCAGTCATCAAATACCGACTGTAACGTATTCGCCAATTCTAACTGTTTTTCTCTGAGAGTCGTATCACGGTGCTCTTTCGGGTCAATACCATCAGCGAGTAGTTCTCTTGCCTCAATCGCTTTGGTTCTTGCTTTGGCTAGTGAGACGTCAGGGTACTTACCTAAGGCTAGGTTCAAGCGCTTTCGTGAAATGGGATGATAGTAAGAGAAACGCCATAGTTTTGTTCCTATAGGCTTAATCTTCAATGATAATCCATCACCGTCACCTAAATTATATTCTTTCTCTTTAGGCTTTGCTTGTTTGATTTGAGTTGCCGTTAAAGGCTGTACTTTTTTCGCCATCGTAACCCCCTGAAGTA
>NZ_JBFRVX010001113.1:0-1451 GCF_041475345.1 Vibrio sp. 10N.222.48.A3
GCTGAAAGCAAAGGTAAAATTGCGAGTGTTGTTAGGGTAATTTTATTTTTGTTCATTTAAACACCATTGAAATTTAAGCGCACCTAGACTCATATATCAGTAACTAGCTGTATTTATTACCTATTAATCATAAAAATACGTCAACTTCAATTAGCGATACTTATATACGTGACACCCATTCACCTCAATTATATTTACTCAAAAATAGAGTTAACTCATGCGCTTAAAAAGACAAGTATTGTTAATATTAGGTTGACCGAAATTTAATAATTCCCGGTTCTTTCCCCATTGATTAAAATAAACTAAATAGCCCCCCAGCCATTACATTACCTAAGCACTCAGGTCACTGATCCCCCAAACCTATTTACAACCTCTTGTCCCACTTCCCTTGATGGTCGCGATCGCAATTTTCTTGTGTATCGTAACTGACGTGCTTATCGATGCTCTTCAATGTAATCCCAACCTGACTAAACGCCTTTTGGATAGCAACAAAGACCTCCTGCTGACCTCCCACCTCTAAGAAGTTCGTTCTATCCTGATTGGTATCGAATACGCAGACGATTTTCAAACTTTGCGGGAATGAAGAGAAATTGACCGTATGAGTCACCCACAGAAAACCATCGAAGCCTTTTAACGTGTCTTCACACACGTCCGTTAACACGTCTCTGATTTGATTTTCGATCTTCTTATCTGATTTACGCATGAAATAAGCATCCTATTTAACACCTTAAAAAATAAGGTTTTTCGGTCAATGTTGTCTTAACCGACATTGGACACTGTGGCTGTTTCAAATGCAAAGTATTTATTGGGAAGAGTCTACTGGAAGATATAGAGGAAACGCCTCATGCTTGATCACTGACGAAGCAATCAAGCATGAGGCGAATATAGGATTTACGAAGATGTTAGCTCGCCGCTTGTTCCCAATCAGTCAGTAACTTCATGATCACGCGAGAGTCTTGATGCGTCGCCATCGGCGCAGCAAGTTGTGTGTCACCTTGCTCAACTGCTTGGCGGATATTACGCACTTGATAATGGAAGCCATCGCCTTGCGCTTCGACTTTCACTTCACGTTTCGACGTTTCATAGATCTCTACCGTAAACGTATTTTCTTCGGTCGGTAGCCATGGGTTGGTGTCGAGTGTGATACAGCCTTTGCTGCCTAGAATCGTAAAACCATGCTTTAAGCCGTGATCTTCAGCAGTATGGATTTGCGCGGTAAAACTGCCGTTGAAACGCATCATCGCCGACGATTCACAGATATTGCCATCTTGGCCACGTCGGCCGATTGCCGAGATCTGCACATCATCGAACACACTCTCGCCAAATTGCTGCTGCGCAACAGAGTGAATCAGCGACATTGGGTAGCAGCCAAGGTTGTATAGCGCGCCTTTGCTCGCAGGGTTAACGAACTGATCAATCGCCGAAACGTAGGAACCTTGAATTGAGCGCAC
>NZ_JBFRVX010001114.1:0-730 GCF_041475345.1 Vibrio sp. 10N.222.48.A3
ACTATGTATAAATTGGAAAATTACCGAGTAACAGCTATAATAAAACCGTATTATTTAGTTTTATTGAGGGAGTCTATGAAAAATATTATTTTCGGTTTAACATTACCAACCGTATTGCTGTTCACGTCACTTTGTGTCGGCGCTTCAGATGTGGTCAAGCTTTCAAACTCAGGCATATGCCATGATGAAAACAGCGCCTGGTTTGAAAAGACCAAAAGCTTCACGATTTATTCCAGCTTAGAGAAATGTATTGCAGCTGGTGGTCGACCTACCAAATCCAACGGCAATAAGAAGGCGAATCAATCACCTACTTCTGTAAATGGTATCCCTAAGTACGTTAGATCTGATTATGCTCACTGGTCTGATTTTGATCATGATGGCATGAACACTCGACATGAGATATTGGAAGATATGTCATTGAGCATTGTTAAGTACAGTTCTAATGGTAATTACGTCCAAAGAGGGAGATGGAATGACCCATATAGCGGAAAGACCTTTTACAAAAGTAGCGACCTACAAATAGATCATGTCGTACCTCTGGCTTTTGCTCATTACGCTGGAGCTTGGCGCTTCTCAAAAGAGGAAAAGGAATTGTTTGCGAATGATGCCAGTAACTTACTCCCTGTTCAGTCTTCTTTAAACCAAAGCAAGTCGGCTTCCCCTCCAACAGAATGGCTTCCACCAAATTTAAAATATCGGTGCGCTTACATTTATCACTTTGACAGAGTGA
>NZ_JBFRVX010001115.1:0-2338 GCF_041475345.1 Vibrio sp. 10N.222.48.A3
ATAGATAAGGTTCTGTTATCATCATAATCAGATGATAAACCAAGAGAATCATTGCTCCTATAACCAGTACATTCCAAATTTTGTTGATTATCGGTAAGGCAATAAGAAAACTCATAGCCGGGTAGGAGCAGCTTTATTGAAGAGATCCCTCCCCTAAAAATATCAGGGAAGTTCTCATTCGTCCCTGTCAGCAAAGGATATTGAGGTCCATGTAACTGAAGGTCCATGTAAGCGAGGCCTATAACATTATTCAAATCACGCTTTTCAATAACAAAAGAGCGATAAGAGTCATTTCTTAAATCACCAAAATAATTACTATCAGCATAGTAGATATCACATGTGCCCTCTAGGTTAGATTGAAGGCAAGCTTTCACTTGATATTGTTTATCGTGCAACCTAAGAGAAGAACTAGTAATACCTACATCCCCTAGCTCTGAAGCATTGTAAACATGGTTAAGCTGGAGCATTTCAAACAATGGAGGCTGTTGGTCTCGATGAGCAAAGAGTGTCGCTAAAGTTAATTGCGGTTGGTCAATTATCTTAACCCCACGTGTGACGTCATTGTCAGAGGCAGCTACGAGTTTTACCGTACCAGTATAGGGAAATTGACAACTGTCTTCCGTCCTTGTATTACAAAGGAGTACTTTTTTCCCTGGAGGCACAACCAAAGATGAAATTGATCGATAGAATGCCCTGTCGTAAATGTCAGTTGTATCGTAGAATGCGTTAGTTCGATCAAGAGTCAACTTTTGGCCTTGAAAGTACTGATCAGTATAGAAAACAACATTTTCTGGGTATAGTTCAAGCGGACCAACCTCAAGATGGACAATAGAATCGTTCATTTCTTCGCCCACAAAATCAAGATCCAGCCCCCATACAGTCAAACAATTTGAATAATCAGTACTTTTACATAAGCGAACGTAACTTTTTGGCCCTACCTTAATCGACGAAATCTCTCCTATAGCATTTATCTCTTCAGCAGAAGACCTTCCGTAATTAAGATGGGTCAAGGATCCTTGAAAATTAATATCCTGATAGGCAAGAACAGGAAAACGTTCTAGCTGGGCATCTGTACTCCGCTTCTTAGTATATTGAGAAACACCATTCCAATTATACTCCTCTGATTCTTTACGCTCATCGTTACCCAACATTCCTTCCCAATATTGCTTGGCGACTTGTTCCGCATTGTTTCGGGCACCTACTTCTATAGTATACTTAGTTGTCTGATCTAACTGCCCCCAATAAGAAGCATTGGGAAACATAAGATATTGCTTATTTGAATTGAACTTAGCAGGATTTCTGATCTCGTTTAAAGCTTCTGCACCATATTCACTAATGAGATAATAATCGACTTCATTACTATGAGGAGATGCTTTCATTCTTGGTTCTATAAAGCCATTTGGAGTAATATCGGCGTCTGATATCCAACCACTATAGCCCTCTGAACCAATATATTTTATAAATTCTATATTTTTTTCTTGTTGTAATGTAGTAATCCTACTGTCACTTAGCGCTGAATCAATTTGATTAATACAGGTTTCTCGCTGTTGCTCCCCAGAAAAACTTTCAACATTTAAAAACCATCCTTCAAAATTCAGTCCGTCAGCCAATTCAATGAGCTTTGTCATCAAACTGACTGTCCCTAAATCTCGACAATCTTGAAAATTTCCTCCATGGGAGAGACTAGGCAAAAAGACGCTGCCATAAATCTTGACTCCTTTCACATGAGCTTCTTCAATCCATTGAGGGTCAGGGGCTAAAATTGTGCCTTCTTGAGAGCTTCCTCCCCAAAAGACCATTCCTTCAAGATAATCCCAATAATCAAATCGAACACGGTCAGGGCTAGTGATAGCGTCAGGAATTCTTTCTAATGTAGCCCTAGGACGGACTAGGGCGGTATAACGATGATTTAGCTTGTTTAAGGCAGTATCTGGATCTAGACGATCTTCTATTCTAGCCCAATGATAAACCCAAGGTTGAATAACCCCATCAACGAGAATACCAGTCTGTCTTTCTTTCGTATTTTTACTCAAGTAATCTTCATCACTCAAGATGTCATTTACAGTTAGATCCTTCAAGGAAGGAACTGACGAGGTTGCATTATTTGGCTTATTGATAAACCAAGTGTAGGTTTTTTTCCCTTGGGCATAGGTTTGTGAACTAAAAATTAACCCTCCGATAAAAAAGATGAAAACACTCTTTATCCAAGTTCCCCATTGACGTCGTTCTCTTTGCTTTTCCATATAAAGACCTCTCTATAATTTACCCTGTACTCTGACTGAGGTTAGATTTAAGGTGGTTTATGATTTATAGAAAATATAATTACCCCTATTTAGAC
>NZ_JBFRVX010001116.1:0-1867 GCF_041475345.1 Vibrio sp. 10N.222.48.A3
AAGTTAAATAAAGCGGCGTAAGCCGCTTTATTTTTATTCAAAATTTATATAGGATTAAGCAAACAATACGAAGTGCGATTACATATGCAAGCAAACCCTATCCTGTTAGTTGTGACTTTTATGCTGTTAGCGTCACTGTTGATGCTTGGCCTGAGTTCATTTATTCATATTGATTCAAATTATGATTTGTTTTTCGAAACAAATACCCTCGTGATCACTATGTACATCTATTATGTTGCGCGTCACGCCATTCGTCCCCACAAAGCTCTTCGCTACGGCGCTCTATTACTCATTTTTAACCTGTTTTATGACGTATCAACCGAGCTTAAACATCTTGATGAGTGGGCTGACCAAAATGAACTAATAGATACCTTCTTGGAAGACGGGTTGCTACAAATAGCATTTTTATTGATTGCTTACGGTATTACTGAATTAACTGGCAAGATCAAAGACCAAGGTAAACGCGACGAGCTTACTGGTTTGTATAATCGCAAGAAGTTTGACGCGATCAAACTTGCAGAGTTTGAGCTCATTTACTTCGACTTAGATGGACTAAAAGAGACAAATGACCTTAAAGGCCACAAAGTTGGAGATTTAATGATTGTTCGTTTCTCTCAGGCTCTGAGGCAAACTGCTTTGGAAGATGAAATGGTGTTTAGAGTGGGTGGTGATGAGTTTGTTGCAACGGCTCAACTCGGTCGTGGTGGTGAGTTTGTCAGCCAAGTCAATAACTTACTGCATGGTGAGAACATCAGTTTTTCTTACGGTATCGAAGTGACCAACCGAGATAATTTTAAACAGGCATTGGTTGAATCCGATAAGGCGATGTACGAAATGAAAAAAGCTCAACGACCTGTTCAAAACTCTTGGTGCACGTCTTGTCCTAATCTAGAAACAAATTACCTGAATATAGAGACAACAAGGCAAACTGATGACTAGAGCCTCATCTGAATAAATGTCAGTTTGCCACTGATAAATGATAAATGATAAATGTTGCTGATAACGAGCTCTCAAGTTCCAACCTTAAGCGGGTCAATCAATTTATTGGCACAATGGTCAGGCCGTTAGAGACCCCTTCTCTGACAGCAGTAGCTCACCGACTAGCTTAGGTACCTCGATACTCGCCTTACCGTAACGTTTCTCTTCAAATTCACTCTCTACCGCACTGGGTTCGAGGTTTATCTCGATCGTATGTGCTCCATGCATTTTCGCATCATGCACAAACCCTGCAGCAGGATAAACCACGCCTGATGTCCCGATAGAGATGAACAAATCAGCTTCTTCTAACGCTGAATAAATGTCGCCCATCCTCAATGGCATTTCGCCAAACCACACAATATGAGGGCGCATTTGAGCTGGTATCTGGCAACAATGGCACAATTCACCAGTATGAATGTCGTCTTTGTGCTCTAGAACTTGGTTTGACTCACTACAACGTGCCTTAAGAAGCTCACCGTGCATGTGGATAATGTTGTTGCTACCGCCTCTCTCGTGCAGATTGTCGATGTTTTGAGTGATGATGGTTACTTTGCCATCGAGCTTATCTTCAAGCTCTCCTAGCGCCTTGTGGGCTGAATTTGGAAAGATACTTTCACTCTGTAATCCATGACGACGCTTGTTGTAAAACGCTTGTACAAGGTCAGGATCTTTTGCAAAACCTTCAGGTGTCGCAACATCCTCGATTTTATGGTTTTCCCATAATCCGTCTTGTGCTCGGAATGTTTGTATCCCCGACTCCGCAGAGATACCGGCGCCAGTAAGAATTACGATATTTCGATATGGGAAATGCATATAACGTCCTTTTCAATATGTCACTTGGTAACAGCTTAGCACTGTTCAAATTCCAACAATAGTTTTAGGGATTAGA
>NZ_JBFRVX010001117.1:0-1521 GCF_041475345.1 Vibrio sp. 10N.222.48.A3
GAAGCCAGTAGCTAACCGTCATTTATGGCAACAAGTTGATACGTTGAGATCAAGTAAGTTTGTTGAAGTAAGGCGTGCGCATAAGGTCGGAGATTTTGAACAGATGGGGAGAGCGGGGGATATGGCTAGGGAAGCACTTTGAGTGTTCGGTCACACGGGGTGAAAAGGTGTTGAATATGAAGTCTGGGTTAGGAAGTGCTTAAGCTGACCTACCCCAGCACAATTATAAGATTGCAGTAATTGAACGTGTTGTGTTGGCTATGAAGAGCCCAATGTTTGCCAACGTACTGATAAAGCTTGATATCTAACTTTCTTCGCAAAAACATAAAAGATGTGAATTTCTCCAGGAAAAATTAGCGGAATATGAACACGTACACACTAAATTAGGTAGAATGCTTAGTTATACAGTATTGAGTCTGAGTAACAGCGTAAGCTATCCTGGTTATCACCTGTACTTCTGTCTACCTAATATTTTCATGGGGTTATAAAACTTGATTGATTTACGAACCGCACTTAGTGTGATGTCAAAATCGTCGCCATATGCAGTCTCTACAGAGCGAGACGCAACAATATCAACTGACTTAGATGCGGTAAAAAAGTATCTATATGTACAAACGGATATAGAGGCTGACTTTGTTAAACAATTGAAAGGACTATCCTCAACCGATAAGAAAATCATTTTTTTATGTGGTAGTAGTGGTGATGGCAAATCCGAAATACTAACAAAGTATAAGAAAGAGTATCAAAATAGAGCTGACTTCCATCTCGATGCAACCCACAGTTTTCGTCCGAGTGATTCGGCTATTGAAACGCTGAATGAATTGTTTACTGAGTTTAACGCTACACCGAAGCCGCTAGTTGTAGGCATCAATACAGGTATGTTGGGTAACTATGCTGAAGAAGGCACGGTGACCGAAGTAACATCATCAATCAAAGCTTTTTTAGAGAAACAGCCGACCTCAGAAAATCATATCTTTTTAGATTTTGAAGACTATCCTAAATTTACGTTAGAAATTGACGGTCATACTTCTAAGTTTGCAAAAGAGCTGCTTCAGAAAATTACTGAAAAAGATGAAAATCTAATTCGCCAATACTTTGATGTTGAAATGCACAAACAAAGCCCGGATAAAAAGCTTTGTGCAAACTATCAATTACTAGGGCGTGAAGAAGTTCAAGATGTCATTGTCGATCTATTGTTCAAAGCGCGTTTAATGAAAGATCAATTCTTAACAGCGCGAGCATTATTGGATTTCATTTTTCATCTGCTTGCTGGGCCTGGCTATTTGTTTGATAACCTATTCAAAAAAGGTGAAAACGAGCTGACCAATATTATTTCAGACTTTGACCCATCGATTCAACGTACACAAAAAATCGACAAATTTATTTTGTCTCACTCATTGCAGCTACCAGACGTTAACTTTGACGATTATAAAACCGCATTGACTGCTTTTGGTATACGAAGGGGACTAAATGCCGAGTCCTACTTGCGATTGTTTTATATTCTAAGGAAGTCGGACTATG
>NZ_JBFRVX010001118.1:0-543 GCF_041475345.1 Vibrio sp. 10N.222.48.A3
TGCTGCTGAGTAATTCTTTTTTGGCCTTTTAGGTCATTAAATTTTATTCAACTCGTTTAGGTATTCCCACTACAAGCATTTGCTTAGACTTATTTATAAGTTCGTGTGAGTACCGCATTATTAAATTTAGATCAGGAGATAGCCCATGGCTCGTTTCTTCCGTCGTCGTAAATTCTGCCGTTTTACTGCAGAAGGCGTACAAGAGATTGACTACAAAGACGTAGCAACTCTAAAAAACTACATCACTGAAGCTGGTAAAATTGTACCTAGCCGTATCACTGGTACAAGTGCTAAATACCAACGTCAGCTAGCTCGCGCTATCAAGCGTTCTCGTTACCTAGCACTACTACCGTACACTGACAAGCATCAGTAATCGGTAATAGTTAATAATAGTTTAAGAGGACTAAGATAATGCAAGTTATTCTACTTGATAAGATCGGTAACCTAGGTGGCCTTGGCGACCAAGTAAACGTTAAATCTGGTTACGCTCGTAACTTCCTTATCCCACAGGGTAAAGCAGTTATGGCAACTAAAGACAACGTT
>NZ_JBFRVX010001119.1:0-3274 GCF_041475345.1 Vibrio sp. 10N.222.48.A3
GTTTGAGTATGTGCTGGTTGACGAACTTGAAGATGCTCAGGAAGCACAGGTAGAGTTTCTTAATAACGCGAGTTTGTTAGAAGTTAAAGTGGCCCACAAGAAGTACATCGAACCTTTGAAGGATGAGTTGGAGTTCTTGGAAGATGAAGATTTCGACGACGTTGTTCCACTGACGTTTGCTAAAGCGGCATCTCAAATTGCTTTGGCAGAAAGCCAAGTGAAAGCCAGTCCCCGTGAAAAGTCGATCATTGAAGACGCAGTTCACGCTGCAGAGTTCGAATTAAACCACGTGCGCAGTGTTGCTCATGAAGTTAAAGTGCTCGCAAGTATTAAAGGTGACAAATTTGAACAATCGGTTTTAAATGCCGAGAATCAGTTATTGAGCATTTCACGAGTGGTTAATGATGAAGATCACCGTGATGTTGTATTGCGCCTTCAGTCTCAAAAAATTGTAGCGAGTGTTAAAGCGCTGCAAGGCTCAGACATGACGGCGTCATTAAAGTCAGAGATTAAAACTTTGACTGAGCGACTCGCTAAGTTAGAAAGTGAGAATCAGAAACAAACACAGAAATTGGTTGAAGCGACCAAGCACAACCAATTGTTAGATGATCAGGTTACCAAGAGTGATGCTCATATAAAGAGCCTAGAAGAGTTAGTGGATAGTTTGAAAAGCTTAGGTGGTAAAGTTGCCAGCGAAAGTGACTCTGATGTGATTCTTCCTAGTGTTGAATCTAGCCTAGAGGATGCATCTCTCGAACAATCATTAGAAGAAATGGTTGAACCTTCGGTTTAGTAAGACTAATTTCTTTATTTGTGATTGAGTTAAAAGCGCCTAAGGGCGCTTTTTTACGTTCTGTTGATCTATGTCAAAATCTGAAAACAAAAGTGTTCATTGAGTCATTATAGTGTACGTTATTCTTTGTGTTTTAACGTAACTTGTTGATATTTATAGATGTGTTATTTTCTATGCTGATAACTAATCATTCAGCAGAGTTTTATTTTTACTACTAAAGTCGTATGAATTTGGAATAACTTGGACTAATTCCTTTCAACAGGGTTGTGAGAGGCATTTCGAGCTTAAAATAGCTCTTGAATTCAGAAATGAAAGAGAGGATTATCGCGCTCCCGACGACATGTTTCAAAATGTAAATCATCATGAATCTAAACCAATTCGACTCATTATTACCGCCACAAATGGCTGAGCGCGCTGCAGATATTGGCGTAGGTAAAGCAACCAAAGATCCAATCAAATCTTTTCTCCTAGCGATTTCTGCCGGCATACATATTGGTATCGCGTTTGTGTTCTACACTATCGTGACTACCGGTGCTGGTGATTTACCGTGGGGTATTACTCGCTTATTGGGTGGTCTAGCTTTTAGCTTAGGATTAATCCTTGTTGTTGTTACTGGTGGTGAACTGTTTACCAGCTCGGTGTTGACGCTTGTTGCTCGCGCAAGTGGCAAGATTACCTGGCGTACATTAGTTAAGAACTGGACCACGGTTTATGTCGGTAACTTAATTGGTGCATTGCTGCTGGTGGCCTGTATGCTTCTGACTAAACAGTACATGTTCGATCATGGGCAAGTGGGTTTGAATGCCATGGCGATTTCCCAACACAAAATGCACCATGATTTTATCCAAGCTATCGCGCTTGGCATCATGTGTAATGTGTTGGTTTGTATCGCGGTATGGATGACGTTTAGTGGACGTACACTGACTGACAAAATCGCAGTTATGATTTTACCTGTGGCGATGTTCGTATCAGCCGGTTTTGAGCACTGTATTGCCAACATGTTCCAAGTCCCTTTAGCTATCGGTATCAAAACATTTGCTCCCGCAGAATTTTGGACAATGACAGGCGCTAACCCTGCGGACTACGTTGATCTGAACATGATGGACTTTTTGATGAACAACTTGCTGCCCGTTACCATTGGTAACATCATTGGCGGTGGTATCTTTGTTGGTATGTGGTACTGGTTGATCTACCTACGTGACTAATAAGGGTGGCGTGATCCACCAAGCAAAGGTTTCGTGATTAATTCCGATTACACGGTTAATCCAGTTTACGAGTTAACTGGGTAACTTGGACTCAGTGAAAACACTGAACTGACTTATGACATTTAAAAGACGGTCTGCATTGCAGGCCGTTTTTATTTGTGGAAAACCTACTTATTCATTTCTTAAATTATCATGTGAACGCTCAATAGCGATGATCACCGTGTGTGTATATGTCTTTGAAAACACCCAAAGATCAAAGGTAATGATCTTTCCCTAGGTGGGAATGGACAAAAAAGGATCTATATTGATTTGGTTATCCACAATTTCTGTGGATAACCTGTCTCAAATTCAGTGAGTAACCAGATCTAAGTGGGGTAGGGAGGCTATTTCGAAGGCTGTATTTGCGCGAGAACTCGGCCTTCTTTAGTAAGAGATGTCTTCAATGAGAGCTGAAGTGCAAGTGCTAAAGAGCAGCTCATCATCACGAAGATAGCTAACATGATCATCAACTGATACTTAATCGCAATCATCGGTGATGCACCTCCTAAGATCTGTCCTGTCATCATTCCCGGTAGCGTGACTAAGCCTGTAGTTGCCATAGAGGCCATAATTGGTGACATCGCTTTCTGTATCGCATTACGAACAAAAGGCGCGGCTGCATAGGAAGGAGATGCGCCCAAAGCGATAGCCGCTTCGTACTCTGATTTCTGCGTTTCAAAAGCCCCAAACAAGTTCTGCAATGCCACGATATTACTGCTTAAGCTATTACCTAACAGCATCCCTGCAATAGGGATAAGGTACTGTGCGTTAAAAACCGGTGTCGGTTTAATGATGAAAAAGCAGATAAACAAGACAATAGGTACACAAGTTACAGCAAGGCTAACGGCTATAGGACCTAAAAGTAGGTTTTTGGAGAGCCTAGATTTTTCAACAATTGAGCTTGCCCCAACGATGATCATTGCAAATAGCCACAGTAAATTGACCCATAAGCTATTTAAGGTGAACAAGTATTCTAGGTAAAGTCCCACTAGAAATAGCTGAATAACCATACGGATTATGCTGACAGAAGCCTCTTTGCCAAGGCCGAGTTTTAACTTGTGGTTGATGGTAATAGGTAGCAAGAGAAGTGAGCTGAAGAACAATAACTGCCACCAAGATATATCAATAACGTCTTGCATAATGATTCCTTTTAAGTGGTCTCCATCATATCTGAAAGTGCCAAATGATGCATTTCAACTGTAAAGTCACCAATTCTAAAAATGATCAATCATTTAAC
>NZ_JBFRVX010001120.1:0-472 GCF_041475345.1 Vibrio sp. 10N.222.48.A3
ATTCACTCACGAGCATCTATATATTCAGTCTCAAATATGTATACTGCCGAGCTTATTAAGTAGAAACTCGCAGTAAATATGCGACAACAGCTGAGAGGTATTTTTATGGATTGCCCCGCTTGCGAAGAACACATTGGATGGGAATGGGTAGAAGAGGAAGCAATCGAACCCAATGAAGAATTCGATTGCCCAGAGTGCAAAGAAACGCTGATGTACACCATCGATGAAGGTACCTATTACGGCGCACAACATAAAACCGTCGAAGTTGTTGATGATTAGAGTTTTTTATTACCGATTAATGCTATCGATCTTTGCGAGATTGCCGGAGTAACCAGACACTCCTTTACTAGAACGAGTGTTCATCTTAAAATATTGAACATATGTTCAGATTAATGAAGTAGATGTTATGGCCAAGACAGCGAAGTTCGATAGACAAGACGTTGTAGATAAAGCGACTAACCTGTATTGGGAA
>NZ_JBFRVX010001121.1:0-11761 GCF_041475345.1 Vibrio sp. 10N.222.48.A3
CAGTCAAAAAACTTGGTTCGGTGAGTTGCATTGCCATAGTCTCCCCTAAAGGAAACAGCGCGAGCTCTAACCCCATCAAAAAGAGCGACAACCCAAGAATGACGTAAAAGAAACCTATCAGCACTTTGCCTAAGTTATTAACTGGCTTGCGCAGCACCGCTAATTGGAAACCGAAGATGATCACCGCAATCGGAATCACATCCATGACAGTACCAAGAAAGGTGTCGATAAATTGCTGAGCACTGATCATGTCACCACCATCCCGTAGACCATGACAAACATCATCGGCAGCAGTGAAGCAAAGGCGATCAATCCAAAGCCATCAATCATCGGATTTCTCCCTTTAATCGCAGAGGCTAAACCCACGCCCAATGCGGTCACTAACGGAACGGTAATGGTCGATGTAGTCACTCCGCCAGAGTCGTACGCAATCCCAATGATGTTTTCAGGGGCAAATGCAGTGAGCACCACAACTCCAATATAACCTCCGATGATCATGTACTGAATTGGCCAACCTTTTAAGATTCGCAGCACCCCAAGTAAGATGGCGATCCCCACCGACAATGCTACGGTGAAACGCAAGCCATCGGCGTACTGTTCCATTTCGTCTAGAGAGTTGGGAATAACACCACCTTCAGCGGCCACTTCTGCTGCTTCGGCGGCCACTGCGGTTAATGCGGGTTCCGCAATGGTGGTACCAAACCCTAAACAGAAAGCGAAGGTCAATAACCAAAACACGCTCCCCTTACGAGCAAAAGCTTGAGCCATCGACTCGCCGATTGGGAACAGACCCATCTCAAGGCCAAAGATAAAAAAAGTCAGTCCAAAAACCACCAGCACTAAGCCAGTTAGAATAGACAACAGATGAGGGAGTGGTTCTTGCAAAACAGCAAGCTGGAAGAAAGCAATCACCGCCACGATCGGCAAGAGATCCCTTAGGCTACCTAACATGGCTCGAAACAAAGCAAGCACTGCCGTCATCGCAACTCCTAGTCATTGAAATTGTGTCTGGTTATTAATTACTAATAATCATGGCAAATCCTTATCATTCCTTATGTGACAAATATTACGCAGTTGGTAACATATCGGAGTAAAATGCATAAGTGTGATAGCGGTATACATCCTAACCTGATTAATTTAATTTCATTCTTTCGTAAATTGATACGGCGTAATTTGGGTATCACACAATTGAAACCAACTGATCGTTATAGTGATTTTTTCGTATTGATTGGCGTTCAAAAACAAGCCATGTCTATAATTATGTTTAATAGGGAGATTGGTATGAAGATATTGTTAACTGGTGGTACGGGATTTATTGGTTCTGAATTGGTCAAAAGTTGGAATACTGACGATGTGACATTGTTGACACGGAGCCCCGAAAAAGCGAAGCAAAACCTAAATCACCTGAACCAGAATAACCTTCATTACATTCAATCTCTTGATGAACTCAGCGATCTCAATGACTTCGATGTCGTGGTCAATCTTGCTGGCGAACCGATCGCTGACAAGCGTTGGAGTACGGAGCAAAAAGAGAGGATCTGTAACAGTCGTTGGCACATTACTGAAAAACTGGTCGAGTTAATTCATGCCAGTAGCAACCCACCGCAGGCTTTCATTAGCGGCTCAGCCGTGGGTTACTATGGCGATCAACAGCAACACCCATTTGATGAATCACTACGAGTAGAAGACGAAAGTTTTCCTCACAAAGTCTGCGCGCACTGGGAAGAGATCGCCAAGAGAGCCCAGTCCGATGAGACGCGTGTGATACTACTAAGAACGGGGATTGTGTTAGGTGAAAATGGTGGTGCTCTAAAGAAGATGCTAATGCCCTACAAACTCGGAGTAGGCGGACCACTTGGTTCAGGCGAACAGTACATGCCTTGGATTCACATGCTTGATATGGTGAGAGCCATCAACCACTTATTGTCAACTCCTCACGCTCAAGGGGAATTTAATATGTGTGCCCCGCACCCTGTCACCAACAAACTGTTCAGCAGTACACTCGCCAAGCAACTACGCCGACCTCATTTCTTATTCACTCCGAAATGGGCAATGTCGCTTCTGATGGGTGAATCTTCTTGTCTGCTCTTTGACAGCATTCGTTCCAAACCAAAGAAACTCACTGAAATGGGATTTATCTTTAGTTACTCAAGAATAGAACCAGCCTTAAAAAACTTGTTACAACATCAAGATTAATTCTTTACCCTAGAGCGATAAAGACTCTAATGAAGGATTAAGCGTGAACAAGTCGATTCTGATCACCGGTTGCTCAACGGGTATTGGCTATACATGTGCGCATGCACTACAAAAGCGTGGTTTCCACGTCATTGCATCGTGTCGTCATCCGCAAGATGTACAGCGTCTGCAAGATGAGGGACTGACCTGCATACAGCTCGACCTTTCTAACCAAGAAAGCATTGAACAAGCTGCACAACTTGCTATTGAGCTAGCGCCTAACGGATTATATGGTTTATTCAATAACGGCGCTTATGGTCAAGCTGGCGCGCTAGAAGACTTACCAACCCAAGGTCTCAAAGAGCAATTCGAAACCAACTTCTTTGGCTGGCATCATCTTGTTTGTCAGATACTTCCGCACATGCGCGAACGCGGCGAAGGTCGAATCGTACAAAACAGTTCCGTATTAGGCTTTGCGGCCATGAAATATCGTGGCGCTTACAACGCTTCAAAGTTCGCTCTAGAAGGCTGGACAGATACGTTACGTTTAGAACTGCATGGTAGTGGTATTCATATCTCGTTATTGCAGCCAGGTCCAATAGAAACCCAATTTAGAAATAATGCCCTGAAAGCTTTCAATAAATGGATCACCATTGCTGGCAGCGCTCATCAAGAAGCTTATCAACAACAAAAAGACCGACTCGAAAAAGAATCATCGAACAACGCTTTTGTTCTTCCGCCTGAAAGTTGTATTGAACCGGTTTATCACGCACTCACCGCCGATAAACCCAAACTCAGATACCGAGTGACGACCCCAACTAAAGTCTTCGCGGTATTGAAAAGAATGCTACCAAGTCGCTTGCTAGACCCTATTTTGAGAAAAGCTGCATAAATTACTAACTTTGCATCAACAGTCGCAAACTTTAATGTAACGATGTAATTTTTCCGTAACAATAAGATGTCATGATTGTCCTATCTCATCAATTATTCCCAATTGATGAACCTAATCTGGATATTTCATGACTTTAAACCGCCTTAATTGGGTCGGTGTGACTCTGGCGATTACGTTGTTTATTCTGTTTTGAGTATCTTACGCTATGCCTCACTGACCACCTCAATGATAACGCTATGCCTTCCCTGTTGAGATAACCACTCTATCAACATAGAAGCATAGCGTTTTTCTATTTTGGCTCTTTTTATTTGAGATAACCAAGTTAGATCTTGAAGTTACCAGCATCTCCCCCCATATTTGCAACGTACCCACAAAACACACCTCAAGGAACGTAAATGCAATCTCCGCATATTGTTGAACTTAATGAGCAGAACTTTCGTCAAGTATTAGAAACCTCAATGCAGACGCCTGTACTCATCCACTTTTGGGCACCAATGAGCCAAGAAAGTGCTCAGGTGATCCCTGAACTGCAAACATTAACTCAGCAATACAACGGCGCTTTTACTTTAGCTCTGTTGAATTGTGAACAAGAGCAGGCAATTGCTAGCCAATTTGGCGTACAAGCACTCCCTACTATTGCACTGTTTGTTAACGGTCAGCCTGTTGATGGTTTGGGTGGCCCACAAAGCATACAAGCGATTGTTGAAATGTTAGGAAAACACCTTCCTAGCCAAGACGAGCTCGCACTGCGTCAGGCTCTCGAGCAAATGCAAGCAGGCGAGCACGCACAAGCGCTCGCAGCAATGCAACAATTGCCAATAGAGCTGACGAGCAAAGGCGAGGTAAAACTGGCAATCGCAGAATGTTTACTAGAAACGCAACAGTTTGATCTAGCTGAAACTCAGCTAGCCACCATTCCTCTAGAGTACCAAGATAATTACTATAAAGGCTTAGTCGCAAAGCTTGAGCTTCACAAGCAAGCAGCAGACAGCCCTGAAATACAAGCATTAGAAACCGCTCTTCAGCAAGACCCATATGACGCTAAGACAGCATCTGAATTAGCATTGCAATATCACCAAGTGAATCGCAACGAAGAAGCGATGGAACTGTTGTGGTCTTTCCTTGCAAAAGATCTAAATGTTTGCAATGGCGATATGAAAAAAGAGTTCATGGATATCTTAAGTGCGCTTGGACAAGGTAACCCAGTTGCCAGTAAGTACCGCCGACAGCTGTACTCTCTGCTCTACTAACTAAACCCTAAAAGTACTAAAGATAAGCATCGTATATCTCATCGAAAATTGACAATTCAATCAATTAGTTTATCGAATAATAGAATGTAAAATGGGCCATAAAATCAATATTTTATGGCCCATTTCTCATTTATAAATTTGCTCAGAATTTAAATATGAGCCAGTATCAATACTGAACTATCAAAAACTTAAACTTGCAAAGGATTTTGTATGGCTATTGATACATTGATTACTATCGGCGTCTTTACTGCCGTCGCAATATTGTTTATTTTCGCCGGAGTAAAAACGGTTCCGCAAGGCAATAACTGGACCGTAGAACGCTTCGGCCGTTATACACAAACCCTCCAACCAGGTCTGAACCTGATCATTCCATTTATCGATATCCTGTTTGCTAAAGGCTTCGACCTTTCAATGAACAATATGTCGTTAGATCTAGGTAAGGGTCAATTCGAATCTAAGTGGTTAGTGAGCGTACCGGAAGGAACCGAAAACATCAGCAGTAATCCTTCGATGATCATGCCGGCATTAACGGGTAACGTTCACTCTAGCTTCTCAAATGAGCTTGTTGAAGAGTACCCATTCATCCGTGAAGGTATCGATGAATTGCTTGTGATGGAAATGATCAAGGAAACAGAAAGTGGTTATGAAATCAGCGCTGACTTAGAAAATGGAAACCTAGTGTTCGAAAATGGACAAGAAATTCCATTAATCGCTCTACTTATGCCGGTTTTTGTTCAATAAACAGAACAGGCTTGAATACTGATAGGGTGATTTAGCAGGTCAAGCTTAAACATTTTATACGGTACAAAACAAAAGAGGTCTTAAGACCTCTTTTGTTGTTTTTATGTTGGGTAAAACATGGTATTACTTGCATAGTTATTATTTAGCAGGAGCAATCATCCCCATGGAACTTACATTAGATAACGTATTCAACTTCAGTGCTGGCCCAGCTGCACTGCCTAAACCGGTAATGAAACAAGCGCAGGCGGACTTTATTGATTGGAATGGTTTAGGGACTTCCGTGATGGAAATCAGCCATCGCAGCAAGGAATTTATTCAAGTTGCTGACGAGTCCGAACAGGACCTACGTGATCTTCTGAACATCCCAGACAACTACAAAGTTCTTTTTTGTCAGGGGGGCGCTCGTGCTCAATTCGCTGCTGTTCCTCTAAACCTTTTAGGTGACGCGACGAAAGCGACTTACATTGATGCGGGTTACTGGGCAGAAAGTGCAGTGACTGAAGCGAGCAAATATTGCGAAATCGATGTATTCAACGCCAAGACGTCAATTGATGGCAAAGCAGCGGTTGTTCCAGCTAAAGATTGGAAAATCGACCCGGAAGCGGCGTATGTACATTTCTGTCCAAATGAGACCATCGATGGTATTGAAATCAGTGAGCTTCCTCAAACGGATAAGCCAATCGTAGCGGATATGTCATCTAACATTCTGTCTCGTAAGATCGATGTGTCTCAGTACGGTGTTATCTACGCTGGCGCTCAAAAGAATATAGGCCCCGCTGGTATTTGCATTGCTATCGTGCGTGATGATCTGCTAGAGCTAGCAAACGACGTATTGCCGAGCATTCTTAACTACAAAGTACTTGCTGAAAAAGACTCAATGTTCAACACACCGCCAACGTACGCTTGGTACCTATCAGGCCTTGTATTCAAGTGGTTGAAAGCTCAAGGTGGTGTTGAAGCGATGGAATTAGTGAACAGAGAGAAAGCTGCGCTGCTTTATAATGCGATTGATAGCTCAGCTTTCTACAGAAACGATGTTCATACAGTAAACCGTTCAAGAATGAACGTGCCATTCCAATTAGCGAAACCAGAGCTAGATGCTAAGTTTTTAGAGTTGGCTGATGCTGCTGGTCTGAAATCACTAAAAGGTCACAGAGCGGTAGGTGGGATGCGAGCATCACTATACAACGCAATGTCTTTGGAAGGTGTGCAAGTATTAGTCAACTTCATGAAAGACTTTGAAGAGAAATACGCTTAAATAGGGCGTTATTCATAATAAGAGGAGCGAAAGCTCCTCTTTTTTTACTTGCTGAAAAGGAAGGGTATGAAGAAGTTAGGTACAGTAAACAGTGTTTTGGGCGGTAAGATCGTTGCTTTTGCTCACGGTACACAGAGTGCAATCAATAAGCAGGTTTTATCTGAGCGCCAATACGCCACTGAGCTTGGATTTATTAACGATGAGCAAGGCGACCCTCGCTTTCATGGCGGTATTCAGAAAGCCCTTCATATTTATCCAAGTGAGCACTATCCGGTTTGGCAGCAAGAACTGGGCGACAAAGACATCTTCCAATCTGCAGGCGCATTTGGCGAGAACATAAGTTCAAGTGGGGTGACTGAAGCTTCCATTTGTTTAAAAGATAAGATTCGAATTGGTTCAACCTTGCTGGAAGTTTCACAAGGTCGTATGCCTTGTTGGAAGCTCAATGTACGATTCGATCAAAATGATATGGCGAAAAGGCTACAAGACACCCTTCGAACTGGCTGGTACTTCCGTGTTTTGGAAGAGGGTGATATCGGCTCCGGCGACGAGATTATCCTGTGTGAAAGACCTTACCCAGAATGGCCGTTAAGCCGGGTTATGGGTGCGGTGTTCACGGGTTGTTTGGATAAACAAGAGCTTAGAGAATTGGCGGAGCTGCCTCTAGTGGAATCTTGGGGCACGCTCGTAGAACGTCGACTTCAAACTGGCGAAGTTGAAGATTGGGAAATGAGATTGGTTGGCCCGACAGCCGAGTAGACTTTCTATTCATGCTTAAAAGACAATCATGCGCAAAACAAAACGCTCACTATCTAGAAGATGTGAGCGTTTTTGGTTCTGAGGTGAGCACTTATTAGTCAGTAACTAACAGCGACTAGTTTATCTAGCTATAACCAGAAATCTTTAACAGGCATATCAGGGCTAAAATGGTGCGCAATCTGTGCTTGTAGAAGCTCCGCTGTCGCAATCGCATCAGTTAACGCATGATGCGGAGTATAGTCAGGCAAGTGGTATCTACGACGGCTCTGACCAAGCCTTACTGACGCAGGCTTCTTACCTTTTAGCTTATTCCATAGACCGCCGGCCAGTTTGTTTTGGATTTGAGATTCAATCTCGAGCGTGTCGAGGACTGGAAACTCAATTCCTTCACCTAATCTGACCTTCAACGCGTTATCCAAGAAATCACGCTCGATGCGGCGATAATGAACGACTGGGATATGGCCGCCCATTGATTCTAAGATCTCATCTAATACTTCACTTAAGTCTGGCGCATCAATGATGTCGTTGTGAGTGATGCCATGGATAACAACCGAGTCTTCTTCCAATTTCTGCTTTGGTCTCAGGGTCCAGTGCTTGGCTTGTCTTAGGTAGATTCGATTTAGCGTAAACGGAACTAGACCAATGGTAATGATGCCATCTTTGTTTGGGTTTAAACCCGTTGTCTCAAAGTCGACAGCTAAGAAAGTCACTTCTGATAATGGCGTATCAGGTGCAGGAAGAGGCTGGCTATAAAATTGCTTCAAGCGTTCATCTCTCGCTCGTTCGAGCTTCTGAGCAAACTTAAATGGCCAATCAACCGCTGGGGATCTGAATAGTTTGTTCATAGCGCCTACTTAAACTTATTGCTGGCTTGATAACGGAACTTAAGAAAGTTCTGTGCATTGCTTAATATTTGGAATGCATCCTTTAGATTACGTCGCTCGAAGTCAGAAAGGTTCTCTGGTTCGATGTTGTTATCCGGTTCGATGTTGTTGTCGACATCGTGTGCTTGGTGGCGAATACGAACTAAAGAGATAAATTCCATCGCATCTTTCAAGTCTTGAGCTCGACCTTTTGGCAAAATACCTGCGTCGATAATGTCATCTAAACGTTCGAATGAGTTCTTAGAGCGAGATGCGACTGCTAAAGAGTGAACACGGATTAGATCGGCAAGTGGTGCGGTACCACGACGTTTAAGATTGATCGAGTTGTTATGACGACCATCTTTCTCCATTACAAAATCTTTAAAGAAACCCAGAGGCGGTGTTCGGTTGAGTGCGTTACGAGCAAGACACGCCAAGAAACGGTTGTTCTTACGCGCACGTCTTACAATAAAACTATTTAACTGTTCTGCCCATTTTAAGCGGCCATAAACACCATCTAAATCAAAGAAGATAGAGGCGTTCAGTAGTGCTTTCGGGTTTGGATCATCAATCCAATCAGCGAAGCATTCTTCCCATTGTCGACGTGTCATACGCCAAGTTGGGTTAGTGGCCATGATGTCACCGGTACAGTACACATAGCCACATTGGTCTAAGCCATCACAAATGAAGGTCGACAGCTCTTCAAAGTACTTACCGTGCTTTTTCTCATCGTAGGTATCATCAAGAATAATGGCGTTATCTTGGTCAGTAACGAGCAGCTGCTCATCACGCCCCATCGAGCCGAGCGCGAGGAAACAATAAGGGATCGGCGCTTTACCGAGTTTATCTTCGGCTAGTTCAATAATTCGTTGTTTAAAGCTACGGCCAATTACCGACATTGCGGTACCCACCATGTGGGCGTTGGCGTCTTCGTTAACCAAGCGCACAAAGCTGTCTTTTACTTGCTCAGAAAGGACTTTAAGATCTTCGATGCTTTGCTGTTGGAAGATGCTGCTTACCAATAACAGCGAGTTTTGAGATTCGTAACGTACAATATCGGTCGCTTCAATAATACCAATAGGCTTCTTATCTTTTAGTACTGGTAGGTGATGCACGTTGTAGCGAAGCATGGTCATCATGGCTTCGTAGACATAGGCATTATGATCGAGCGAGATAACCTCTGCTGTCATTACACTTGATACTTCATCCGATGGATCGAGTCCTTCTGCTAAAACTCGGGTACACAGATCACGGTCGGTAATGATGCCAATAACGGGCGTCGAATCGTCTTCATCATCTTCAACAATATCCGGGTCGATGATCAGCAAAGATGAAACATTATCTTGTGCCATCATGGTAGCAGCTTGTTGGATGGTTCGTGTTTTTTCGATCATTGGCGCTTCGCTAGTCAGCAGCGTCTTTACCTTTGACGTGGTTAGATCGTTAGCGTCGTTGCTGTCTGAGTTAGCCTGACGCAGTCGCGCATTATCTTCTACTTCGACAAAGTCAGCGAATGAATCATAGTTGTCGTAGAGTTCTTGGAAAATAGGTTCAGGGATACAGTAGAGTAGGGTGTCTTCTGTTGCTTTTACCGGGAAGCGAACTTTATTGTTGGTGAGTAGCCCCATTTGGCCAAATAAGTGTCCCTCATCCAGCCGGTTATAGAGCTCACCTTTACGACGATAGACTTCTACTTCGCCGCTTCGAACAATGTAAAGGTCGTTAATCTGATCACCAAAGTGAATGATAGGGGTATCTTGGCGGTAATAAGAAATTTCGACGCTACTGGTCACTTTCGCCAACATCTCCTCTGGGAGTTCTGTGAAAGGGGGGTATTGTGCCAGAAAGTTTTGAATCTCTAATAACTCAGCATCCATAATGATCATCCATTGGTTTGTATGATTTCATGGTACAACATTTGATAATATTTTGCCGTCACAAATCAATCTGTGAGCTAAAACCTTTTTAAAGTCTTAGGGATAGACTAATCTTTCAAATAATAGGGTGATAGTTAAAGGATGATAGGAATGACGAAGTGGAAACTTAGTTTAGTGTCTGCAATTTTTATGTTTTCTTCAAGTTCGTGGGCCGAAACTCACCGTGTGGATATTCTGGATTATGACCATATATACGCCACCGCTCATTCGGGAAGTTTGAATGAAGATGCAGGCAGCAATAACAATGCATCATCCTATGGATTAGGTATTAGCTATGCGATAACGGATGATTGGCTATTGTTGGGTGACTACAGTGCTCGTTTCATTCACCCAGATGAATCAACAACTCGAATGGATACCCTTATGCCGGGCATTGGGTACCGTTACAGTATTAAGCGAGATCTAGATATAGTGGCTTACTACCTGCTTGGTATTACTAAGGGGGAAGTCGAAGATAATGGAACTAACATTACTCGCTCGTCAGACACGGAGTTTATCCAAGGGATAAAAGCCGAACTCAACTATGGCTTTGCGAAACGTTGGATTGCTAACGGTAGTGTGCAAGTGAACCGAAGTGACTTGTTTGATGAAGAAATTTACCACGTGGGTTTACGTTATCTCGTGACCAACAAGTTTGCGATTGGTGGCTCTTATCAACACAGAAATGGCGAAGGTAAGATTCGTAGTGAACGCACTAACGAGCTAGGTGTAGAGTTCTTCCTAGAGTATTAGTTAGCGATATATAGACTAAGCGTCTTAAAAACTGACATATAAAGGAGGCAGACACAAAAAAGCCAGCTTAATAGCTGGCTTTTGCATATCTATTGGTCTGCAAGTGCAGGTTTCTTTTTCGATTAAAGAACCGCAGCGATGCCTTTACATAGAGGACCCATATTTGACTTCGTCATGCCCGCTACGCTGATACGGCCAGAACCGACAATGTAGATAGCGAATTCGTCTTTCAGGCGAGTTACTTGCTCTTTGCTTAAACCAGAGAAAGAGAACATGCCGTTTTGGCGCTCGATGAATGTGAAGTCTGCATCAACACCTTCAGATTTCAGTGTCGTTACGAATAGCTCGCGCATCTCTTGGATACGGTCACGCATTTCTGCTACTTCTGCTTCCCATTCAGCACGTAGATCAGCATCACCAAGGATGTGAGTAACGACAGCACTGCCGTGCGCTGGTGGGTTAGAGTAGATAGAGCGGATGATGCTCTTAACTTGAGAGAACGCTGTTGTTGCTACGTCTGCAGATTCTGCAACCAGAGTGAATGCACCCACACGCTCGTTGTACAAGCCGAAGTTCTTAGAGAACGAGCTAGCAACAAGAATCTCTTTGTTGTATTGAGCAAAAATGCGCAGGCCAGCTGCATCTTCTTCAACACCTTTAGCAAAACCTTGGTAGGCAAAATCGAATAGAGGAAGCAGTTTCTTCTCAGCAACTAGCTTAGCAAGTACTTCCCACTCTTCAGTTGTTGGGTCGATGCCTGTTGGGTTATGACAGCAGCCGTGAAGAAGAACGATGTCGCCTTCAGAAGCTTTCTCTAGGTCAGCAACCATGCCTGCGAAGTCTTTGTCTTTGGTTTCAGCGTTGTAGTAGCTGTATTGAGCTGTTTCGATACCGGCAGCAGCGAAAACGCCGTTGTGGTTAGCCCAAGTTGGGTTACTGATCCAGATTTTCACGTCACCCAGTTGGCGCTTGATGAATTCACCCGCTACGCGAAGTGCACCTGTACCACCTGGAGCTTGTGCTGTTTTAGCGCGTTGAGACGTTACGATCTCTGCATCTGAACCGAAAAGCAGTTTCTGAACCGCTAGACCGTATTCAGCGGTACCTTCAATCGTTAGGTAAGATTTGGTTTTTTCGTTTTCAAGAAGTGCAGC
>NZ_JBFRVX010001122.1:0-313 GCF_041475345.1 Vibrio sp. 10N.222.48.A3
TAATCTGCCACCGGGCAGTGAAACATTACGCAGGCAAATCGCTCAGCGCTATCAAGCTGGTGGGCTAGATGTATTGCCCGACGATATTGTGATCACATCTGGGGCAATGGAAGCACTTAACTTATGCCTGCAATCCTGTACCGAACCGGGTGACTTAGTCGCGATAGAGTACCCTGCGTTTTACGGTGTGTTACAGACCATTGAAAGGCTTAATCTTACCGCTGTTGAGATCCCGACCGATCCTGAAACCGGTATCGATTTAGATGTATTGGAGTCGGTGTTCGCTTCAATGGACATCAAAGCATGTTGGTTC
>NZ_JBFRVX010001123.1:0-225 GCF_041475345.1 Vibrio sp. 10N.222.48.A3
ATCAAGATCAGTGAGATTCCGGGGATTAACTTGAGAGAGTTTGGACATGAAGACCACGATGCTCATGAAGGGCACAACCATGGTAGCCATGACCCGCATTTTTGGTTGGGTATCGATCAAGTCGAGGTAGCGGCAAAATATATCTCAGCTAAGCTAATTGAGTCAGACTCTGATAACGCCATGGCGTATCAAGAGAACCTAGATTCATTCTTGATTGCTTTGAAA
>NZ_JBFRVX010001124.1:0-913 GCF_041475345.1 Vibrio sp. 10N.222.48.A3
GGCTCTGGCTCTGGCTCTTTAGTTTGTGATTCGTCGCTAGACTCGTCAACAAGAAAAGCATCAGATTCAAAGTTTTCATCGCCTAACAGCGCGGTAAAGTAATCATCGATTGCTTGTTCACTCGATAAACTTGGTTGCGTCAATGTCGATTCGTTATTCGCGCTCATTTATCGCTAACCTCTCGAGATAAATAAGCAGCTGTTTATAAGCAAATACACCACGGCTACCCGATGCGAAATGAGATGCTGGTAAACGTTTTAGACTGGCATCGCGAAACTTGGTATCAATCGGCACAGCAGAGGTCCAAACTTGGTTTGGATAGTCATCTTTAAGCTGAGTCAATGTTTGCAATGATGCTTTCGTTCGCTTGTCGTACATCGTCGGGACAATCGTCACCTTAAACGGTGTTTTGCGAGACTTCTGCATAATGGTTAGAGTGCGAATCATGCGCTCTAAACCCTTCATCGCCAAAAATTCAGTCTGTACCGGAATCAAGATACGATCACTGGCAGCCAACGCATTCACCATCATCACACCAAGAATAGGCGGACAATCGATAAGCACGTAGTCATAGTCATCTTTCAAAGCGGCTAAAGCACGCTTTAAGATCAAGCCCATACCACTTCGATTTCCCATTACACGGTCTAATGTCGCCAATGACATGTGTGCGGGAATAATATCGATACCTTCAATTTCGGTCTGTATAGTCAACGCTCTCACAGCTTGCGTAGAAAACTCACGCAGCTGGAACAGATCAAACAGGCTCGATTCCACCGTATCTGAGTCGTAACCCAGATAGGTGGTTAGTGATGCATGTGGGTCAGTATCAACCAACAACACACGATGACCCTTTAAGGCAAGTAAGCCAGCTAGGGTCACTGTCGTCGTCGTTTTCCCAACGCCACCTTTTTGG
>NZ_JBFRVX010001124.1:1621-2206 GCF_041475345.1 Vibrio sp. 10N.222.48.A3
AACGCCACCTTTTTGGTTTGCAACACTCCAAACAATCATGTCGATTTACCTAAGCTAACCCAACTTCGACCAAAATCCGTTCCGCAACGCGGTCTAGAGGTAGGTCTTCAGTAGAAATGCCAGCTTTTGCTACAGCTTGAGGCATACCATATACAACACAACTATCTTCGTCTTGCGCCCAAATGGTCGAACCCGCTGTTTTTAACATGCGAGAACCTTCTCGACCATCAGCACCCATACCGGTCAGTATCATAGACAACACTTTATCGCCGTAGATCTTAGCTGCAGAACCAAAAGTGACATCTACACAAGGCTTGTAGTTCATTCGGTCACCACCATCGATAATCTTCAGACGCGCCGAACCCGGGCGACCATCAATCATCATTTGCTTTCCGCCTGGAGCAAGATAAGCCACCCCAGGTTTCAACAGGTCTCCGTCTTGAGCTTCACGAACTTCAATCTTACACAAGGTATTCAAGCGGCTAGCAAAAGCAGCGGTGAACGTTGCTGGCATATGCTGCACTAACACAATCGGATGCGGGTAGCTGGCAGGGATGCGTGTCAAAATTTTCTGTAGTGCAACTG
>NZ_JBFRVX010001125.1:0-1476 GCF_041475345.1 Vibrio sp. 10N.222.48.A3
ATATTTCCATTTGAGAATAATTATCTGAAAAATATGCACTTTTTGAATAAATTGATAAGTTATAGTTGTAAAGTAACCTTGCCATATACGTAGCTTTAATTCGTCGTGTTATGAGAAGTATCATTATCACAACAAGACTTTGTTCGTCTCTAACGTATGGTTTTTGGGTTGCAATCGGATAAACAACAGTGCTGAAGCGCGGTATCTTGTGGGGGCTTTTTTGTGCTTGCAATGAAGTAAACTGCAATGACTGAGAATGTCGTCATTCTCTAAAGCGAGGAACGAGTGTAATAGGGAATCTCTGGCGGCTAAGCAGAATAAGTGCGCTCTATAAAAATATAGAGCGTATCTAGAGTCAGTCGCTGGTGGGAATGCTTAAGAAAGATTAAACAAACGCTTAAAGTGGTGAACAAAACCGGACGGCTTATTCTCAGCTTGATAGAGGTTTAAACCATCATAAAAACTGGCCATAAACTCTATGCGAATCTCATCATCACTGCTTCTCGATATGCGAGACAACAGAGTAGCGGCTACAGCGGCATGATCATTAGCAAGGCTGTAATCCATTCCTAGTCGTCCTTGAATGAACAACCACAAATGAGTGATTAACTTTAACTGCTGAGCGTTAGAATTTTGAAACTTGTCGCTGTGCTCAGTGCCCACTGTAGTATCGAATACATTTTGCATTGCCTCATTCGCTTCTTTATTGCTTTCAAAGCGATAGCTTGCATCGATATGTACCTTGGTTAACAGGCCAAGCAACGTCTGACGTGCAGAGTTGTCCGGCTTGTTCTCGCAAGCGTGTCTAAACAGAGCATGGTTTTCATCAATAAATGACTTTAACTCTTTTTCATAGCCAGTCGTCAGCGCTTTGACTGAATCGAGACCTGCGAGCTGCAAACACGCTTCGAGCTTAGTTTGGCGCTGAGGTTCAGTCTGAGTTTGGATCTCAGTCATTACTCTGTAGCTCTTCCCACGTTACTTCTGCAGATTGAGTGTCGCTGTTTACGAACGCAGAGTTACCCGACAGCATCACTGAAAGGTCCATAGTACGTTGTGTCATCGCTGCTAGTTGCTCAATACCATCGTTGTCTAGACGAACGATCTGAGCTTTCAGGTAACCGAATTTACCTTTGTTCTGTTCCCACCAAACATTCGATTTAGTGTTGAAGCTGAACACGCTCACAGACTTAGATAAGCGAGTCGCCTTCTTAACGCGTTCTGGATCGGGCTCACCAACATCAATCCACTCTAAGATTTGGTCATCTAACGACTTCTGCCATAAATCGGGTTCTTCAATGCTAGACAACCCTTTAGTGAATTCAAGTTCAGGAGATGCATTGATACAGAAAGCAATGATACGAGCCATCATGCGCTGTTCTGTTTCAGAAGGGTGTTGTGCAACCGTTAGATTAAAAGAGTCGTAATAGTCGCGATTCATATCGGTTAAAGAAATACGAAACTTATAGATTGTGG
>NZ_JBFRVX010001126.1:0-1098 GCF_041475345.1 Vibrio sp. 10N.222.48.A3
GGATTCGCTTTCAAATATTTAACGACCGCTTTGGTCACAGCCCGCGCAAGTTTGTCTTGATGCGAACGTTGGAAAAGAAGCTTCTCTTCGGTCGGATTCGAAATAAAGCCCGTTTCTACAAGTACCGATGGAATTTGTGGTGAACGTAACACTGCCAAGCTGGTGTTAATCGGCTTACTGTTATGCAGTTTTGCGACCTTACCCATTTCAGAGAGAATGGTCGTTGCCAGTTTGTAGCCCTCTTTTTGAGAGTGGCTAAACTGCAAATCAAGCAGGGTTTGGTTGACGTTTTTATCTGCAATATTGCCAGTAAACGCAGCACCGCTGCCGCCCAGCAATTCTGACTGCTTCTCTTTGTTCTCAATCCAACGGGAAATCTCAGTATTTGCCCGTCGAGTATTCAACACGAACACCGAACCACCTCTTGGTTGAGGCGTCGTAAAGGCATCGGCGTGAATAGAGATCAAGAGGTGTGCTTCGTTCTCACGAGCAATTGCAACACGTCTGTTCAGGTTTACAAAGTAATCAGCATTACGTGTTAAACGCGTTTTGATTCCCGGAACTGCATTCAACTGCGCAGCGATCTTTTTCGAAATACTAAGAGTCGCATTCTTCTCATATTTACGAGATGGGCCAATGGAACCAGGGTCTTCACCACCGTGGCCTGGGTCAATCACAATCAGAACATCACGCTGACGCTTAACTTGATTGAGGTTCTTACTCACTGTTGGCTTAGTCGGCGTTGATGTTGCTTTGCCTTTACTTGCCGCACCATGAGGCAAATCGATCACCAAGCGATGTCCGTACTGACCACCAGGAGTCGGACTGAGTTTAAACAACTCTGCTTTAGACGACTTCTTTAACTCAAAAACCAAGCGATAGGTGTTTTTGTCTGGCGGTGAGCTTTTACGAATCTTAGATAGAACGGGGCTGTCTTTCACCACGACCGGTAACTTAGTTGCAAGGTTGGTCTTTTTTAAATCAACAACCAAGCGACTCGGGCTACTCAGGGTGAAATAGCTGAAATCCGCTTCTGATTTTAAATCGATAACCACACGAGTTTCTTCTGGAGAAGGCCAAACCCTTAAACTCTTTAGT
>NZ_JBFRVX010001127.1:0-1414 GCF_041475345.1 Vibrio sp. 10N.222.48.A3
CCTTGGCAGAGACGTTCTGGCTGTTGATTGTGAATGAAAGATCATCGCCAATTTTCAAACCAAGTTGCTCTGCGACATCGGATTCCACAGATACGCCCTGCTCTTGTGTCCAGCTGCCTTCTAATACTTCATTGTACTCAGGCAGGCTATCTCCCCAAGTGAAGTTGATCTCGCGACTTAGTGCATCTGTTTCTTCTGAGGTCTCGCTGTATTTCGCCGCCTCAACGCCGTTAATGGTTGTGAGCCTTCCTCGTATAATTGGAAACGCTTGAGTACGCTCTACTTCGTTTGCATCAATCGTCTCGAGATAACTGTCTTTCTCATAGCTCGCAATATTCAGCGCAAACGCATTAGGTGCGTTCTCGGGCAAAGTTTGCTGCCAATCTGACAACAAGTCACTTCTCACTAGCCATATGATCGATAACAGCATCAAAGACAGCGCTAAAGAACCAAATTGAATCCCTGTTGCTAATGGTGTGCGATTAATTCGGCTCAATGCCAAACGCATAGATGTCGACGTCGGCAGCTTACCGACCAAACGCAGAACAAGCGTGCTCACAATCGCAAGCACTAAGAACAGGCAAGCGATACCCGCTAGAACTATCCATACCAACAGGTTATCGCCGTACATCAGCATCATTGGAATAATAGGCACCAGCAACAACAGGTATTTCTTGTAGCTTTCATTAGACTGGTGACTTGATTGAATCACGCTGATTGCCGAAGTGCTTACCAAGCCAATTAACGGAATACCAAGAGCAGGCACACCAATGAGAATGCTTGATAAAATCGCCAAAATGACAGGTTCAATACCATAGCTAGGAAGTGGTGTTGGTAATAAGTCGCCCAGAGGTATACGAAGCAAAAATTCTAAGCCGATACCGATGGTAATTCCCAGTACTGCACCAATAACCACCAACAGAGACACCTGTACGGACAACCATTTAACGATCCACTGCTTGCTCGCACCTAAACTCTTAAGCATCGCAATGGTTTTACGACGACTCGCAACATAATGTTGGCAAGTGAGTACCAAAGTGGTCGCAGCCATGATCACAACGATAGCAACCGTTAGCGATAAGTATTGAGTCGTACTTTCGAACATCTCGTTGGTACGACTGGCTGAGTCTTGTGTACGCCAGCGATCACTTGGTGTCAGTTCGATACTGTCTTGTGCTGCTTTGAGTTTCGATTCATCACCATTTAAAAACAATCTAAAGCTAACGCGGCTACCTGGTTGGATTGCGCCTGTCGCTTCAACATCGTTATTGTGAATCAGAACTGCAGGCATTTGTTGGAAAGGGTTAAAACTCAAGCCCGGTTCTTGCGCGATACGCCCTGTGATTGTTAAATCGGCATCGCCTATCGTGACATTGTCACCTATCTCAACTTCTAGCTGAGCAAATATACGCTC
>NZ_JBFRVX010001128.1:0-3183 GCF_041475345.1 Vibrio sp. 10N.222.48.A3
CTGAGAGATAGCCCCTGCACCATTGGCAAACACCAAAGGCAAGATGCCAAGGATGAATGACCATGACGTCATGTTTACGGCTCTAAAACGCATCTTGCCGCCTTGGATAGCTGCCTCTTCGATACTTAAACCTTGAGTCTCACGCTTCAGCTTTGAGAATTCGACCATCAAAATCGCGTTCTTAGCTGCTAGGGAAATCAATAGAATCAAGCCAATTTGACCGTAGATAGACAAGGCCTGCCCACCCGCTAATAACGCCGCGAAAGTACCCACAGCAGCGGTTGGAGCCACAATAATGATCGCAGCAGGCAGAGCCCATGATTCGTACTGAGCTACAAGGAATAAGTAGATGAATACCAGAGCTAAAACCAGAGCGATTTGAGCCGTGTTCCCCGCCAACTTCTCTTGATAAGCCATGTTCGTCCACTCATAGGTGTAACCCTGAGTGAGAACTTCCTCGGCGATACGCTCCATTGCGTCAATCGCCTCACCAGATGAGTAACCTGGAGCTGGATTTAGCTGTAAACGTGCCGCAGGTAACATGTTGTAGCTTGTAACTAGGTCAGGTTCTAATGTCGGTTCGATCGTTGCGACAGCAGACAGCGGAACTTGTTCGCCAAGCGCCGACGGGACATGTATGCGTAGCACATCAGATAGATCATTTCGTTGTTCCCCTTTAGCTTGAACAAAAACTCGGTAGCTTCTTCCGTTTAGGGCAAAGTCATTAACATATGAAGACGCCAGATGTGTCGCCATCGCATCGTTAATTGCACTGAGTGGTACGCCTAACTGACGCGCTTTCTCGCGATCAATTTCGACGTTGTAATGTGGAACATTGGCACGATAAGTCGTCATCGCATTAGTGATTTCTGGCGCTTGATTAGCCGCTGCCATCATCGCGTAAGTCACTTGCGCGAGTTCTTGAGCAGTGCGGCCAGACGTGTCTTGCACCATAAACTCAAGTGCATCACCGATACCAATACCTGGAATAGGTGGTAGACCCATAGCGATGCTCATCGACTTATCAATGCCATACAATTGCATGTTGATGCGCTGGGCAACCGCAGCTTGTGTATGGTCGCCATCCATTGCAAGACGCTCATCCCAGTCTTTCAAATTAACAAACATGGTCGCTGAGTTAGCGGCAACACCACCGGTCAGAGCATTGAAGCCAATTGCACCTGCGAAATCTTCAATTGCTGGGTCTTGGTTTAATACCGCTTCAGCTTGACGAATCAAGTCATGAGTACGCTCTTTCGATGCGTTATCAGGCAAGAACATCGCGAGCGCCAACACGCCTTTGTCTTCAGCTGGAACAAATGCCGTCGGTAGCTTGTCATTCATCGCCACCATGGCAGCAATAGCCACTGCGAACGAAACCAAAAGCACTGCTGATTTGCGCACCAATAAAGAGACTGCTTTGCCATACGCGTTTGTTACTTTGTCGAACATTGCATTGAATGCCACAAACCACTTAGCAGGCTTAGGGTTACGCTTCATAACCATTGCACATAATGCAGGTGACAGCGTGAGTGCATTGATAGCGGATAGCACCAAAGCAATACAGATGGTGATAGAGAACTGAGCAAACATCAGCCCCGTGATGCCTGGAAGCAATGCCACAGGAATAAACACCGCAAGCATGACTAATGTCGATGCGACAATCGGGCCGGTGACTTCTTTCATAGCTCGATTGGTGGCTTCTTTGGCATCAATGGTTTGGTTTTCATTGAGAATGCGTTCTACGTTCTCAACCACCAAAATGGCATTGTCCACCACGATACCAATCGCCAGAATCAAGCCAAATAAGGTAACGGTATTGATACTAAAGCCACCCAATTGCATGAAAGCAAAAGTACCAATCAAAGACACAGGAATCGCAATCACAGGTGCAAGTGTTGTTCTGACATTACCCAAGAACAGGTAAGTCACCGCAATCACAAGCCCGACAGCAACAATTAAGGTTTCGACGATGCTGCGAATAGACGCTTCAACCGATAAGGTGGTGTCGTATGGGATCGCGTAAGTCATACCGGCTGGCATGATGCTTTCAATGTCTTTCAGTACCGATTTAACCGCAGCGCCTGTTTCCAAAGCGTTGGCATCTGGGTTAGCCTGCATTGCGACTAGAGCAGCATCTCCGCCATTGTAGGTTGCGTAGGCATCATAGAATTGGCTACCAATCTCTACGTTTGATACATCTTTCAGGTAGATTTGATTGCCGTCTGCTAAGGTTTTTACAATAATTTGTTCAAACTCTTCTGCACTCGACAGTCGACCTTGAGTGATCAAGTTAAACTGCAATGCGGCATTTTCACGACTTGGACCTTGGCCAATTCGCCCTGCTGGCACTACTGCATTTTGTTCACGAATCGCGTTCTTCACATCAAATGTTGTCACACCCAGTGACGCCATGCGGTCCATATCGAGCCACACGCGCATACCATAGGTCGCACCAATCAAATCGCTGCTTGCTAAGCCAGAGATACGAGCGATACGCTCCATGAAGTTTGCTTCGACCCAGCTGTTAAGCTCTAGCTCTGACATCGATTGATCTTCAGAGTAGAAAGCAATCGCGAGCAAGTCATCCGGCGCGGCTTTACGAATACGCACACCACGAGCACGAACTTCAAACGGCAGCATGTTTTCAGCAACGGCGACGCGGTTAGATACGTTAACCATCGCCATATCCGCATCAACGCTGTTATCAAAGGTAATGTTTAAGAAGTAACGGCCATCGTTGGTTGAACGCGACTGCATGTAAACCATGCCATCTACACCGTTCACTTCCTCTTCAATTGGATTACCAATCACCTCTTTTACGGTTTCAGCACTGGCACCCGGCATGAACGCGACGACACGAACTTGCGGAGGCGTCACGCTTGGGTACTCTGAAATCGGCATGGTTTTAATCGCAATCAAACCAATCAAGGTCAGGAAGATCGAGATAACAAACGCAAATTTCGGTCGGTCGATAAAAAATTTACTGATCATAATCTATTACTCCGCAACTGAAACAGGAGCACCAGGACGAATACGTTGCAGTCCGCCAACAATCACTGGTTCACCGGCGTCCAAGCCATTTGCGACGAAAACATCTTGTCCAATTCGATCACCTACAACGACATCACGACGTACCGCGTTGCCTTCTTCGATGGTAAGTACATATTGAGCGAGCTGATC
>NZ_JBFRVX010001129.1:0-4883 GCF_041475345.1 Vibrio sp. 10N.222.48.A3
AGGGCTTTTTTGTGTCTACTATTAACCAAAAAAAAACACCGTGATCTTAGATAAAAAAAAGCCCAAACCAACGCGGTTTGGGCGGATACAAGTATAGGAGTTAATAAGGAAAATGCAGTAATTAAGAAAACAGTGAGAAACAAGTTTGACGGCCTGTTAAACATCTAAATACTCTGTTTTCTACTTAATTTATGACCCTCGATTATCATTTCAGTTCCCCAAAAAATTCATTAATTTTCTCTTTTTAATTAAACGCGCCTCTATTCAATCGCTTAGAACGTAATGCTTATAACTGGTACGACCAATTTGTGAAAATGTGATGTTGCTTGCTTGTTAAATAAATGTTCTAAGCGTATATTTCAAACAGTTGTTTAATACGAGTGATTGAAATGGCACCAAGAAGTACAACCAAAGACAAAATCTTAGATGTGGCTGAAGGCTTATTTGCTGAGCACGGTTTTAATGACACCTCTTTACGCACGATTACGAGTAAAGCCAATGTCAATCTTGCTTCAGTGAACTACCACTTTGGCGATAAGAAGACTCTGGTTCGTGCGGTACTCAATCGTTACTTAGAAGCATTTATGCCAGCATTGCAAGATGCACTAGTGAACTTAAATTTGAACGAAACGTATTCTATGAGTGACGTGTTTGAGTCTTTAAGGCAGCCACTAAGGGCACTCAATGATGTAAGGCCAAATGGTACGAGTCGATTTATGTTACTCATCGGTCGAGGCTATACAGATGTGCAAGGTCATTTGCGTTGGTTCATTACTACTCGTTATAGCGAAGTACTGACTTTGTTTACCAACTCAGTAATGAAAGCTAACCCAAACCTCACTCAAGAACAGTTATTTTGGCGATTGCACTTCACCCTAGGGACTTGTGTATTCACCATGGCATCTAGCCAAGCTCTAATAGAAATTGCAGAGAATGACTATGACAGAAAGATAGATGCGAAGGCAGTGGTCGATATTCTTATTCCTTATTTGGCCGCTGGCATGTCAGCAAAAGAATAAAAGAATAAAACAATAAAAAGCAAAATATTCACAAACAATATAGTGAACAAAAGGATCTGAACTATGAGCTCTCTAAGACAAAAATGGGTAAGTGACCCAGCTTTTAAACTCTTTAAAAAAGTACTACCACCCCTATCTAGCACCGAGAAAGAAGCGATGGAAGCGGGTAGCGTGTGGTGGGACGGAGAGCTGTTTTCTGGTAAACCAGATTTCACTAAGCTTCACCAGTACCCAAAACCTCAGCTGACACCAGAAGAGCAATCGTTCATGGACAATGAACTTGAAACTTTGCTCGCTATGCTCGATGACCACAAAATTGTGAAAGAAGACCGAGACCTTCCTGAGGAAGTATGGAACTTTTTACGCAAAGAGCGTTTCTTCTCGCTAATTATCGCGAAAGGGTACGGCGGCCGTGAATTTTCGGCGCACGCCAACTCTACAATCGTAACTAAGATTGCAACGCGTAGTATCAGTACCGCGGTTTCGGTAATGGTTCCAAACTCTCTTGGCCCTGGTGAGCTACTGTCTCACTACGGAACTCAAGATCAAAAAGACTACTGGCTTCCACGTCTAGCTGACGGTACAGATATCCCTTGTTTCGCACTAACAGGCCCTGAAGCAGGTTCTGATGCGGGTGGTATCCCTGATGTCGGCACTGTGTGTATGGGCATGCACGAAGGTAAAGAGACACTAGGCATCAAGCTTAACTGGAACAAGCGTTACATTACGCTAGCACCAGTGGCAACGGTACTTGGTTTGGCTTTCAAACTGCACGATCCAGAAAAGCTACTGGGTGACAAAGAAGACATTGGTATCACTTGTGCGCTTATCCCGGCAGACCACGAAGGTGTTGTGATCGGTGAGCGTCATGATCCACTTGGTCTTGCGTTTATGAATGGCCCAACACGCGGTCACGATGTATTTATTCCTATGGAATGGCTAATCGGTGGCGCAGATTACGCAGGTAAAGGCTGGCGTATGCTGGTGGAATGTCTGTCTGCAGGTCGTGGTATCTCATTACCCGCACTTGGTACGGCGATGGGCCACCTAACAGCGAAAACGACCGGCGCATACGCTTATGTTCGTAAGCAGTTCGGTATGTCGATTGGTAAATTTGAAGGTGTTGCAGAGAGCTTAGGCCGTATTGGTGGTTTAACGTATCTATTAGAAGCGACTCGTACACTGACAACCACTTCACTTGATATGAAAGAGAAGCCGGGTATCGTAACGGCTATCGCGAAGTATCACATGACAGAGATGGCTCGTACTATTCTGAATGACTCAATGGATATCCATTCAGGTCGTGCAATTCAAGATGGCCCAATGAACTACTTGGCTGCGCCTTACCTAGGTATTCCAGTTGCTATCACAGTAGAAGGTGCGAACATTCTAACTCGTAACCTGATGATCTTCGGTCAAGGTGCGACACGTTGTCACCCATACGTATTGAGCGAAATGGAAGCGGCAGCGAACCCAGATGAGAAGCAAGGTGCAAAAGACTTTGATAGCTTGTTGTTCAAGCACATCTCACACGCAACTAAAAACACGTTTGGTGCGTTTGGCGCAGCACTAACTGGCTCTAAGTTCATTAAAGCCGACATGAGCGGTCCAACGAAGCCTTACTACCAAGATTTGACTCGTTTGAGCCGCGCACTTGCAGTGAGTGCGGATTTCGCAATGCTGACGCTAGGTGGTGAACTGAAACGTAAAGAGCTTATCTCTGCACGTTTGGGTGATGGTCTAAGTTACCTATACATGGCGTCTGCTGCACTTAAAAAGTATGAAGACGAAGGTCGTCAACAAGCTGACCTAGACTACGTACACTACGCGGTTCAACACTGTTTCCACAATGCGGCTAAGTCGTTACAAGAAGCGTACCGTAACTTCCCGAACAAGATGGTTGGCAAAGTACTTAAAGGTCTAGTTTTCCCTGTAGGTAACCACTTCGAAAAACCAAGTGATAACCTAACAGTTCAACTAGCAGAAAGCTTGATGACTCCGGGCGCACACCGTGAACGTCTGACTCACCTTTGCTACATCGGCAAGGAAGAGGATGATAGTGTTGGCCTTATGGAGAACGCGTTCAATGCGATGTACAGCATCAAGCCTCTGGAGCGTAAGATCTTCAAAGCAGTGAAAGAGGGCAAAGTGGCTCGTAAAGGCTTGTTGGCAGACAAACTGGCTCAAGCACTTGCTGCCGATGTTCTGACACAAGAAGAAGTCGACCAAATTGTTGCTGCTGATAAACTGCGTTACACAGCGATTCAAGTTGACCACTTCAGTCATGACTTTAGTGAAACTTTGACGCGAAAAGAGTTAAAACCTAAGCTAAATAGCGTTGCTTAGATAACGAAATGATAAAAGGCACCTAATAAGGTGCCTTTTTTGTTTTTGTCGTAGAAGTCGCAATAGAAGCGTTAACAAATGGTGACTTAGTCGGCAAATATCAGTTGAGTGCTCCAACCACTTGCATTTTCACCACATTTTTACAGAAATTAGATGCCATTTGCGCACGAAACTCTTATCCTTAACCTGATTTTTTAAGGAAGTTGAATATGATCATCAAACCTCGAATTCGCGGATTCATCTGTACTACAACACATCCAGTCGGTTGTGAAGCTAATGTAAAAGAACAAATTGCTTACACAAAAGCTCAAGGCCCAATCGCAAATGCACCTAAACGTGTACTCGTTGTTGGCTCTTCAAGTGGCTACGGCTTGTCTTCACGTATTGCGGCTGCATTTGGTGGCGGCGCTTCAACTATCGGTGTTTTCTTCGAGAAAGCCGGTACTGAGAAAAAGCCGGGCACAGCTGGTTTTTACAACTCAGCAGCGTTCGATAAGCTAGCTAAAGAAGAAGGCCTGTATTCAAAAAGCCTTAACGGCGATGCTTTCTCTAACGAAGCTAAACAGAAAACAATTGACCTGATCAAAGAAGATCTAGGTCAAATCGATATGGTTGTGTACTCACTGGCATCTCCAGTGCGTAAAATGCCAGAGACTGGCGAAGTGATTCGTTCATCTCTTAAACCTATCGGTGAGACTTACACATCTACAGCGGTAGATACAAACAAAGATGCGATCATCGAAGCAAGCGTTGAGCCTGCTACTGAAGAAGAGATCAAAGACACTGTTACTGTAATGGGCGGTGAAGATTGGGAACTTTGGATCAACGCACTTTCTGAAGCGGGTGTTCTAGCTGACGGTTGTAAGACTGTTGCTTACAGCTACATCGGTACAGAGCTAACGTGGCCAATCTACTGGGATGGCGCGCTAGGTAAAGCTAAGATGGATCTAGACCGTGCAGCATCAGCGCTTAACGAAAAACTAGGCCAAACTGGCGGTACTGCAAACGTTGCTGTTCTGAAGTCTGTTGTGACTCAAGCAAGCTCTGCGATTCCTGTTATGCCTCTTTACATCGCGATGGTGTTCAAGAAGATGCGTGAAGAAGGTATTCACGAAGGTTGTATGGAACAGATCTTCCGCATGTTCAGCCAACGTCTATACAAAGCAGACGGCAGCGCAGCAGAAGTTGATGAAGTGAACCGTCTACGTCTAGATGACCTAGAACTGCGTGACGACATTCAAGAGCATTGTCGTAACCTATGGCCTCAAATCACAACTGAAAACTTAAAAGAACTGACTGACTACGTTGAGTACAAAGAAGAGTTCTTGAAGTTGTTCGGTTTCGGTGTTGATGGTGTTGATTACGAAGCTGATGTAGAGACAGCTGTTGAATTTGATGTAGCTGATATCTAATTCACAAATCAAAATAAAACGAAATAGGCGCTCATTGAGCGCCTATTTTTTTGTCTGTAGTTTGAGGAAAGTAGTATAGAGATTTGGGATGAGAAAAGAGATTAAG
>NZ_JBFRVX010001130.1:0-2865 GCF_041475345.1 Vibrio sp. 10N.222.48.A3
GGATGCGGTCGAGTATTAAAAATCCAATGATGATCTGGGCTGTTATAACAGCAAACATACAAGCGAACATAGCGAGTGCCGGGAAGCGAAGTCGTTGGTCAAAAAAGCTTATAGTATTCTCGGAAGGCTCGTGGATTATTGTTGTTTCAGGTAAGCGGATCTTGATAATAACCCAGGCGATGAATGGGAGTACTGACAATACGTACAACGGCAGTGTCAGAGAGTATTGAGATAACATTCCACCTAAAGCTGGCCCTGCAACTAGCCCTATTGCACTTGCTGCCCCAATACTTGCCATGGCACTTTGTCGCTCTTTGGGCGTGGTAATATCTGCCACTAACGCAGTGCTAATAGGAGTAATAGCCGCTAAAAACAGGCCGACGAATGTGCGAGCAACGATCATTCCTATGAGTATGATGAGTGAGTGAAAGGTTGTTTTCAGGGATAGATCTAGCCATATCGTCATGAGGATAAAAGAGCACGCATAGCCTAAAGTAGCGACTAGCAATACGGGTTTTCGTCCCTTCTTGTCACTGGTCTCCCCCCATTTTTTTGCGCTAAGAAGCCAAGCTATTCCCGACATAGCGACCACCAAGCCACCATGCCATTCCATTAAACCAACTTCGCGAATAATCGGACCGATCACTGGAATGATCGACATCATCGCTGTCATACAGACAGCGTTTAATACAAATAACTGTTTAATAGTACTCATAAAGTGGCTTTTTTAGTTTGGCTACAATGTACGGGACATCAAATATACAACCGATATAATTCCAATAAAAGCATTAATGGAAAAGATTATCATTATCAGTTAAATTAATTGAAAGAGTTCGAAGTGGAAGAAAAATGATAAATGAAAGTAGTTATATAAATGTCAATGGTTCAACTATATATTACGAAATATCGGGTAATCTTACTGGTGAACCGCTGTTGATGCTTCATGGTGGACTTGGGTCAATCCATGAATTAGAGCCGTTACATAAGTATTTATTCGACAATTATCAATTAATAAGTCTTGATTTGCGTGGACATGGTAAGTCGGATCTAGGGTGTTTACGACTTAGTTACAGCCAGTATCAGCAAGATGCTCATTCCGTACTCGACGCTTTAGGAATTGAGCAATATTCGATATTTGGTTTCAGTGATGGCGGCATTGTAGGCTACCGCTTAGCCGCTCAAGAACCAAATAGGGTTTCTTGCTTGGTGACGCTCGGTTCACAATGGCAAGTGAATATTGATGATCCATCTATGAAACTATTATCCAGTTTAACTCCGGATTTTTGGCGCAACAGGTTCTCGGAGGACGTTGCTTTGTACGAGGCAACTAACCCAGAACCAGATTTTTCTAAGCTGGTTGATGCAGTTAAAGAGGCTTGGTTTGATAACACGGCATCGGGTTATCCTTGTGATTTAGTCGAACAGATTCGCTGTCCGACATTGATTATGAGAGGGGATAACGATTTTATATTTTCTCTTGATGAGGCAGTGGCTTTAAAAGGCAAAATTTCTGGGAGCTGTTTTGCCAACATTCCTCAGACAGCACATGCGTCATATCAAGAAGCACCTGATATTGTAGGTTCAATGATCAAGCGCTTTCTGTCGCAACATGGCAATAATAAATAGAACGTACTTGTTATTGATGCAGGTGCGTCGGATTACTAACAACTTAATCAATTGGGTAAAAAGCATAATGACTCGCCAAGATTGGTATCCACTGACTAATGCGCAGGAGGCATATTGGGACGAATTCGTTCAACATCCAGATAGGCCTTTATCGACAGTAGCTCATTGTTTGGAAATTTCAGGCTCTATCGATCTCGAAAAATTAGCCGATGCCATTAATCAGACTGTTTCAGAAGCGGAAGCTTTGCTGCTTAGATTTCGACGATTGGAAAATCAGTACTATCCCGTTCAAATGGTTTGTTTTGACGAAAAACCCACAGTGGAGGTCATCGATCTACGTGGGGAAGAAAACGCGCAAGAACAAGTAAATGCATATTTGCGCTCTGACGTCGAAACGGCCATTGATTTAGAAAAGGATGTGATTACGAAGGTACAGCTCTATATTGTAGGATCACAGAAAGTCTTTTGGTATCTGAGAACTCATCATATTGCGGTCGATGGTTACAGTATGAGTCTAATTGAGCAGCGTTGTTCGGAGCTTTATCTGTGTTTAGTGAATAACACAGCGCCAAAACACTACTTTAAGACGTTTGAGGTTTATCTCAAAGAAAACACCGATTATTTGGATAGTGACCGTTTCGATGTTGACCGATCTTATTGGGGTAATTATCTTGATTCAGCCAATCTGACGCTGAGTAACCACGATATCTCGGTATCTGATACAGTTTATTGTGAGAGGGATGTTCCTGAGTCGATTTGTGATTCTCTTATCACGGTATCTAAGCAATTAATGATTGGTTGGAGTGACATTCTCACCTTACTGTGTACAGCGTATCTTTATAGGCATTGGCGATCAGACGAACAGACGTCTTTTCCTTTGCCTGTGTGGCTACCATTTATGAATAGAATGGGTAATCCTTGTGCAAACCTACCGTCATTAATGGTCAATACTATTCCTTATATCGGAGAGGTTGCCGATGATGAGTCGGTGGATTCATATCTCAGAAGGGCGGTAAAAGAGCTTAGGGGAAATTATTGCCATGGACGGTATCGAGTAGAGAATAAATGCACATCTGGCGGACACTATTTTATTTCACCATTCATTAATATTTTGCCTTTTGAATCGACAGAATTTCATGGGTGCTCAACGAAACGTCGTATTATTGCTGGTGGAATTGCGGACGGGTTTAACGTAACCTTTCGCGGCTCAAGGCAAGCGAAAAACATGTCTTTAAAGAT
>NZ_JBFRVX010001131.1:0-457 GCF_041475345.1 Vibrio sp. 10N.222.48.A3
TTGACCACGACCGATAGGCACCATGGTATCAACGGCTTTATAACCAGTTTGAATTGGCTGATCGACGGACTTACGCTCGATTACGCCGGGAGCAATTACTTCTACAGGGTCTAGTCGGTCACAACTCACTGGGCCTTTGCCATCGATTGGCTCACCTAGTGTGTTCACTACACGGCCAAGAAGTCCGTTACCTACTGGTACTTCCAAGATACGACCTGTCCCTTTGACTTTCATACCTTCAGAGAGGTCAGTGTAGGGACCCATAACCACGGCACCGACTGAGTGCGTGTCAAGGTTAAGAGCAAGAGCGTATTTGCCACCTGGAAGCTCGATCATCTCACCCTGCATGACATCCGCAAGGCCGTTAATGGTAATGATGCCGTCACGAACCGAGACTATAGTGCCTTCGTTGCGAGCTTCGGTGCTCACATTAAATTTCGAGATGCGATCTTTGATT
>NZ_JBFRVX010001132.1:0-870 GCF_041475345.1 Vibrio sp. 10N.222.48.A3
GTTTTCGAGTGAACCACCCCATTTGTCTTGGCGTTGATTGTGTCTCGAAGACAAAAACTGACTCACGAGATAACCATGAGCACCGTGGATCTGCACACCGGTAAAACCCGCTTGTTTTGAAAGCTTTGCACTCAGCGCGAATTTATCAATGATTGCAATTATTTCCTTCTCAGTCAGAGCTCGTGGCGTATTAAAGCCTTTTTCTAATCCGCGCTCTAAAGAGATAGCTGAAGGGGCAACTGGGCTATCACATAAGAATTTAGGGATTTGCTTACCTGGGTGATTCAGTTGCATCCATATCTGCGAACCATTCTGTGTTCCGGCACTCGCCCACTCACGAAATACGGTTAAGTCACTGTGCTCATCTAACACAACGTTTTTAGGTTCACCAAGCGCACCTCTATCGACCATCACGTTGCCCGTCATGGATAGGCCAATTCCTCCTTGAGCCCAACGCTGGTAAAGCGTGACTAAACCTTGCTTAGGGTTATGATGTTTATCACCTAGCTGTTCACTCATTGCCGATTTGAACAGGCGATTTTTGATCACTTGGCCATTAGGAAGAGAAAAAGGGTCGTTGAGGCAGATCGGATTCATGCGCGTGGTTACTTTCTTTGGTTTATATATTCAGTCCAGTATGCCCTATTTTATTCTACAGTTCTGAGCATTTAACGCCTATTTCGAAGCAAGTTTCGCTCAATAAAAAATGCCAGCGGCATAGCAGCTGGCATTAATCGATTATAAACAAAACCTTAAACAGGCGATTTAAGTCATCACTTTATCGTGGATTTTTTGACCTTAGTAAATGGTGTCGATTTCCATTTATCTGTTCTTACCTCTTCACCGGGCGTGTACATACGTAACACTGAA
>NZ_JBFRVX010001133.1:0-371 GCF_041475345.1 Vibrio sp. 10N.222.48.A3
TCCATATGCTTCAAATCTCACCAAATTAAGGCCGTATTCAAGTTATTGGTCATGGCATCAAGTTGTCAAAAAATGCTAGAATACGGCACCTGATAAATCTCACATAATCTTTGTGATGAGTTTATTAATGTAATGTTGCGATTTTGGTATCTCTAATTTACCAAAACCGGACACTGTAATGTCGTGTCTAAGGGCGATTTTAAAACGTCCCGAATTTACGCAATTAAAAGAATCTTTTTCCCGATAAAGTAGTGCAAGTGCGTATGATTACAATAAAGAAGGGTTTGGATCTTCCTATCGCAGGAACTCCATCCCAGGTGATTAATGATGGTAAGTCCATCACTAAAGTCGCCTTGCTTGGCGAAGAGTAC
>NZ_JBFRVX010001134.1:0-1169 GCF_041475345.1 Vibrio sp. 10N.222.48.A3
AGCTATACTCTCGATTAATAACAGGATCATCAGTTTCAGTTGTCGGCGAATAATCAATGATAGAGATAGACAACTCGCCATCTTCTAACGAATAACGACCTGAGGAGTGGTGCTCCAATTTACTCACCTGACCATTCTTCTCTTCAATCTTCACCGCCTCTGCAATCATAAACGTATTGTCTGATTGGAAGGTAAAAGTCATACGTTCATACAACGATTGATAAGGTTGAAATGCCTGCGTCATAAAGCCCGTTTTGATGGTTTTACAGTGCCAACGAGTGCCCGCTAATACGTTTCTATCAATCATGAAACTTGCAGCTGTGAGTGCTAATACCAATAGCAAACCAATTATTCGCAAAAGTAACTCCTTTGAGCCATGTAATTCACAAACGAATCAAAAGATGACTCAACTTCAAAAATAGATGACAAGTAATTAAGAGCTTCGCCATCCTTTCTCTCAATCAGCATATACAAAGCATCATTTTCAGGTTGGTTGACAGATGGATAAATGCGAACAAAAACATCAACATTACAGTGGCTAGGTATAACTTGTATCAGTCTCTCAGTGATCGCAGGCAACGAGTAGGCTTCATTGCGAACAATATGGAAAAAGTAGTGATTAGTTTCATCTACGAAGCTGTCGTGATACTCATTTTTATCAACAAAGTATGGCAATGGCTGATAGTAAGCCTGAAATATATTAAACAAAGAGATCAACACACAGGTAAAGGCTAAAAAGTAGCCCACGCAGGCTAAATGACGATGAACAAAAAGCTTAAAGCTAGGTGGTACCGCGTTGACTGAACCTCTCGGGCTAACTGTGGACAATGGCATTTCCATGTCGCCTTCAACGCTTTGTGTTACTGATGCAGGCATAACATGAGCCTGCTCATCTTGCGGCTTTTTCTCAGGTGACTCGCCTGAGGTTTGTGTTTGATTTGTCGTTATTGATGATGGGTTAAGTTCGGCTTGCGATAATCCTATCGTTTGAGGAGACTCTGATACTAAATCCGCCTCAGGGACTGTCGCTTTAGGCTCTGTATTTTGAGGTTGAGATGATTCCTCTATCTCCAGAGAATACCCCATTTTACTGACGGTACGAATCGTGGCGCAACCACAAGTCACTCTGTTCAGTGTTTTTCTAAGCTTAGATATCACGTTGGTCAACG
>NZ_JBFRVX010001135.1:0-915 GCF_041475345.1 Vibrio sp. 10N.222.48.A3
CTGCCCGGTGGCAGATTAGTAAGCATGCTGTTATCGGGCATTTGACGACTGGCATTGGCTAAACTGCGCGACAATGCTTGATGCGGAAACAAAGCAGGGTCTGGAAATGCCGAGCTGAGTGGAATGATACTAGGGTCTTTGGCTCGTTGAAGTACATCGTAAAGCAGGTCGCTGATCTTAACGGGATACGGCTTGATGGCTTTTTGTTGTGCGAGTTCTGAGGTGAACACATTTCTGCGCGGTAACACGAAATAGCCAGATTTAGGCTTAGATCGCACATAGCCTTGGTCTTCAAGCTGTTGATACGCCTGAAGTACCGTCTCGATACTGAGTTTATAACGTTTACACGCGTCTCTAATCGATGGAATTTTCTCACCACTAAGCCAGATGTTTTGTTCTATCTGATTCTTGATTGTATTGGCGAGTATCTGAGATTTTTTCATCAAAAAGTCTTTTCTATCTAATGTGTAAAATATTACTAAACCGTGAATATTCGAAGTACTCAGACATTCAGGTATAACAAAGCCCTACCCTAAACCCAATTACCTTCACGGTCGACTTGTTTATCTCTCCCATAAGAAAAGACACCACACTCATCAATCGAGTGTGGTGCCTTAATTACTGAGCTGCTTAGCTACTTAGTTTAGATTAACTAGCCGACTAGTTAGCTGGACGCCACACGCCCCATTGATCATTTTCGTAGGTCGCTTTAGGGTTTGTACCACCTTGAATCCACCACTGTGCTTTCCAAGACTGGTTCGAGTACGTTACTACTTCACCGCCTAGGTAAGTCGCTGAAGAGTCCCAAGTGCCATTGTCTGGGTCAGGAGTCGGATCTGGATCCGGCGTTGGATCTGGGTCTGGTGTTACGCCACCGTCATCAGCAATTACTTCAAAAGTGAAGGTTTCAACACT
>NZ_JBFRVX010001135.1:1677-3348 GCF_041475345.1 Vibrio sp. 10N.222.48.A3
AGCCATAAACGATAGAGTTTCGTTTGCAGTGATGCCAGTGGTATCAACTACGATAGAAGCCGTGCCGTTATTTTGAATGCTTACTGAAGAGCCTTGAGTTTGAGTCAATGTCGCCGCTTCGCTTGTTGCAATCACAACTTTGTCGCCAGCATTCACTACGTTGTCACTCTTCACTAGCTCGTAGATGTCGCCTTTCAATGGTTCAACACCACCGTCGCCACCATCAATCAGCGTTAACTGACCAGAAGCACGGCTATCTTTTGAGTTGAAGAAGTTACGTGAAGGATCGTTTTGGAAATACATGTAGTGCTGCATTTCAGCGTGCCAGTCACCAATGAAGATCGCGCCATCTTTAAACTCTTCATGCCAGCCGTTAATCTCTGAAGCCAACAAGCGAGCCCAATCGTTAACGTTTGAAGCATCGATAATGATGTCGAAGCTACGCGCTACTTCACCGTACTTGTTGATGATGTCATATTTAACCGTATCACCAATTCCTGGCGTACCAAACTGGTCAGAAACAAACAGGTCGCCACGGACTAGATCAGGTTGAGGACCCGGCTCTGGTGGAGGAGTTGTTCCCCCCGCGATAGTGATGTCTGAACAGTTGTAGAAACCTTCACCGGCGGCATCGTCACGTTGCCAACGAACGTATAAGATTGCGTCGCCAGATCGGTCTGAAGGAATCGTTACGTTGATACGGTATTTGCCACCACTTACAGGAACATTCCCAACTTCTTGGAGAAGGTCTAAATCTCCCCACGCTAGGCCTTTGCTCAGGTCGGCGTTTGGTTTGGTTAGGTAGAACTCCCAGAATGACGGGTTGTGTGGTGCAGTCGCATTGAATACATATTCAAATGTACCAGTGCTTAACTCGGTGCGAGTCCAACCTGTATGAGGTGCACCCATGCCACGTTTTTGCGAATCATTGGCGTAACATAACGTGCCGTCTGGAATCGCCGCTTTCACTGCATTGATGTTGTTGAAGTCTTGAATGTTTTTCGCATACTCGTTGCGTTGAACGAAAGGATATGACCCTGAAATCTCTTTTGCTTGAGCACATGCTGCATTTGGTGGCGTACCCGACCAAACCCCGCCTTGTTCATAGCACGTATTCTGACGTGCACTTGGAAATTCAGACCAGCCATGAGCGTTTGCTACTGATGGTACGCTGGATAGCATAGCCATCCCCACTGCTATTTTTAGAATATTATTATTTGCTGTTTTCACTTTCCCACTCTCTATTATTTTACCCCCGTATGAAATATTGATTGGACATTTACTAATCAATATTGCAGTTCGAGGGTTTATAGTTTCTGACTTAAAGAACACGGAAAATATATACGTCATAACTATCAATAAAAGTGGGATTTATTTTGAAAGGAATCAGAATCACACAACTCAAAGAAATGCGTTAGAGATAGATGATATTGGTTCGAATTATCAATTTTTACCGACAAAAATTACGCATTCCCTAAGAAAATAGATCGCTAGGAAGGTATTTTTTCATTGAATTAATTGGAGTGAAACGCTCGCATAAATAATGATATTGAGTGCTTTTTATCTTCATTATTATTACGTTGTTGAGACTGCTGTAAAGTCGCTAAGCTATTGAGCGTATACGTTTATAAATGGATAAATCATTAAACGTTAATTTGAACGAGCTAAACT
>NZ_JBFRVX010001136.1:0-1875 GCF_041475345.1 Vibrio sp. 10N.222.48.A3
GGCCTATGATGATCTAATTGCTTTTAGCCTACAGTAGACCAAATGCTTTCATAGCATTCAGTACAAACAAAAAGAGCGACCTGATGGTCGCTCTTTTTTATGATTTCAAATCGTAATTAGCCTCGATGAATCGAGTCATGTGCTTGTTTTAGAAGACTTTGGCTCTCTTGCAAGAACTGCTGCGAGTAGTCGCCAAACCAATCACTGACTTGATTAAAGCTATCAACGAATTTAGCTTTATCTTTCCCATCCAAGATTTCCAATGCTTCACCGAAACGACTATGGAAACGTCGAATCATCTCAATGTTCTCATCTGAAGAAAGAATGATATCACCGTACAAGTTCGGGTCTTGAGCAAACAGACGACCAACCATCGCAATCTCAAGTCGGTAGATTGGCGAGCTTAACTTCAGAAGCTGATCAATGTTCGGGTTCTCTTTACTTAGGTGTAAGCCGTAAGCAAAAGAAGTGAAGTGACGGAGAGCTTGAATCAGAGTCATGCCGTGATCGTGTTCCGCAGCATCCATCTGGCAAAGGCTCGCGCCCCAAATACCAAATTGATTCAGCAACCATTGATAGCTTTCAGAACTACGCCCATCACTGTAAACAATCACTTGTTTCGCAAGGCTTGGAACATCAGGACCAAACATTGGGTGTAATCCAACCACAGGGCCTTGGTGCATGTCTAACATAGCTTGTAGAGGCTTTGATTTTATCGACGTCAAATCACAAAGAATACAATCGCTTGGTAGGTTACCCAACTTCGCAATCACACCTTCTGTCAGGTGAATTGGAACCGTTACAACCACAAGGCCAGCATTATCTAAGATCTCATCGGCTTTGTCCCAATCTTGGCTGCCAAGGATTTTCACTTCGTAACCAGAAAGCTTGAACATACGTCCAAACAGACCACCAAGCTGACCATTACCACCAACGATAACCACTGAACGTAACTCTGGGTTAAGGCACTTAAAACCAGAATCTTTTTCACTGGCATAAGACTCACGCATCGTACGACGTAAAATATCTTCGATTAACTGCGGTGGTACTCCTATTTTCTCGGCTTCTTGACGACGAGATGCCAACATTGCGGCTTCACGTTCCGGTACATAAATAGGTAAACCATGTTCACTTTTTACTTCACCGACTTTCTCCACTAGAGCCAGTCGTTGAGCCAGTAAATCCAACATTTGTTTATCGACAGCATCGATTTGGTCGCGTAATTCGTTCAGTTCAACGGCCATTTTATTCCTTACTCATCTATAAGCCCGTGCCAATCTAAAAGCCCGCACTGATGCAGGTTCGTTAGCAACAGATCTTAAAATGCCCCATTAGATGAGGCACTTAAATTTAAACTCTGACTAACCTTTCAAGCGGTTCTCTAAGAACGGGACTAATTCCGTATGTGCACGTTTCAATAGTGCCTCAGTTGAATCCCAATTGATACACGCGTCGGTAATAGATACACCGTATTTCATCTCATTGAGAGGTATATCTGAAGATTGGTTTCCTTCGTTAATATGGCTCTCAATCATCAGGCCGATAATCGACCTATTACCTTCACGAATCTGATGGATGACATCTTCAGCCACCAGCGGTTGACGACGGAAATCTTTACGAGAGTTCGCATGACTACAGTCGACCATTAGTGCCGCCTCTAAGCCAGATTTACCCAGCTCTTGCTCACATTCGTGTACCGATACTGAATCGTAGTTCGTCTGCTTACCGCCACGTAAAATTACGTGACCATTTGGGTTACCTTGCGTCGTTAGTAGTGCGACTTGACCTTCACGGCTGATACCCATGAAACGGTGGCTAGAAGAAGCCGCCTGCATTGCATTGATTGCAGTACCTAGATTGCCATCCGTACCATTC
>NZ_JBFRVX010001137.1:0-1299 GCF_041475345.1 Vibrio sp. 10N.222.48.A3
ATACAATGTAGCGATTGATGTATACCCAGGTCACCTAGTGATTCAAGAATACGCAGCACCTAAAGATGTACCGGAAGAGAAAGCAAAACGTCGCTTAACCGATATCATCCGTGCTTCTATTCAAGTCACTGGCGTTGAAGCAAACAACGTGGTTCTTAAGGTTCGTCAGAAGCAGAAAGGCCGATCTCAATATCAAAAAATGGCTCAAGACTCCTCTAACCTAGAAGTGAACGAATACGGCGTTAAGCTGATTGTTAATCTTCATGACTACTTAGATACGGGCTTGTTCTTAGATCATAAGATCACTCGTCGTCGTATCGGCGAAATGGCTGCAGGTAAAGATTTCCTTAACTTATTTGCTTACACAGGCAGTGCATCTGTTCATGCTGCTGTGGGTGGCGCACGCTCTACAACAACCGTTGATATGTCTAATACCTACCTTGAGTGGGCAAAACAGAACATGGAGCTTAACGGCCGTGTTGGTCGTCAACATCAGTTTGTTCAAGCTGACTGCTTACAGTGGTTGGTTAAAGAGCAGGGTTCTTACGACCTGATCTTCATTGATCCCCCAACGTTCTCAAACTCTAAGCGTATGGATCAATCTTTTGATGTTCAGCGTGATCACATTCAATTGATGGAAAACCTTAAGCGTCTTCTTCGTGAAGAAGGCACGATTGTGTTCTCTAACAACAAGCGTCACTTCAAAATGGATGTAGAAGGCCTAGAAGAGTTAGGTCTCAAAGCTCAGAACATCTCAGCTAAAACGCTTCCATTGGACTTCTCTCGTAACAAGCACATTCATAACTGCTGGTTGATTACACATAAGTAATTAAGAGATTGTATAAGGATATAGCGTGCTGACTCTCTACAGTACAGAAGGGTGCCATCTATGTGAGATGGCATTCAAACTCACGGAACAGTTAAACATTAGCCATCACGTCAACGTTGTCGACATTGCATTTGATGATGAGCTCTTTTCCCGTTACGGGGTCACTATTCCGGTGCTCAAATTTGAAAGCTCTGACTTTTCTCAAAGCTCAGAGCTTAACTGGCCATTTGGCTTGTTAGAACTTAATGATTGGTTAAAAAAGAATGGCATTACTTACAATTCATAACGGGCAATTAGCGTTTGGCGATCACCCGTTATTAGATCGTGCGGACTTTGCGCTGCAAGAAAACGAACGTGTGTGTTTAGTAGGGCGCAATGGCGCGGGTAAGTCTACGTTGATGAAAATCCTGTCAGGGAACATCATCATGGACGACGGCAAGATGCAAATCACACAAGATGTGGTTGTGTCT
>NZ_JBFRVX010001138.1:0-1082 GCF_041475345.1 Vibrio sp. 10N.222.48.A3
CGACGACAGAGACCAACTCTATCAAAGTAAAACCATTTTGGTGTTGTTTCATAATGTATTCTATATGTAACTAAATATTTCAGTGACTCTTTTACACTTCAAACTTAAATTTTCAAAATGAAATAAGTTTAGTTTGCTGAATTGAACTAAAGATAATGTTTGCGTGGCTACTGGTAGGTGTAATTAATCATAGAGCTATACGAATAATTACTAATTGTTAGCCTTGTGGGTATAATGGAGACAACAGAATTGACCGACTAGTGAAGTAATATGAAGTATCAATTATTGAGTCTTCCTGACTCAATTAACGACGTAACAGCCCAGTTTGTAGAAGGTGCTATATTTGCATCTAACCTTGCAACTAAACCTCTTGATCCAGAGGCTTGGTTACCTATAGCTATTCCTGAAACTGGTCAGGACTTCGTTCCTCAAGTCACCGAGCAAATTAATCGCCAACATAACCTCATTCAGCGAAGTGAATATTTGCTTACAGAAGTGCTTGATGCAGATAATTTTGCTGAACAGCTAGCCGATTTTTCTGAAGGTTTTATGATGGTCTGGCCGACGATTGAAGAACAGTGGCAGGAAACGTCAATCGCAGATGGCACATTACGCATGCTACAAGCAATGTTAACAACATTCATGCTGGCGATTGATGAAGAACAGACAATCGAGCAAATGAAAGCAGCTGGATTAGAAACCCCGCCAACTTTGAATGATCTAGTCGGGCAAGTCGATTTGATGGTGACAGAAGTTGCGCTAGCAGCGGATGAAGCGATGCTCGGAAATAAATCTCAAAGTGTGAATCCGTTTAAGGGCATCGGCCGAAATGATGTTTGCCCGTGTGAAAGTGGTAAAAAGTTTAAACAGTGCTGTGGTAAAAACAGCTAATCGAGACTTGTTGATAGATTAAGCTTGAATGAGCATTAGATTCTCTTTAAGTGATAAAAGCTTAAGCAATAAAAAAGTCGACCTCGTGGTCGACTTTTTCGTTTCTGAACATTATGTGCTAATTGTTAGTCATTCTTCGATTTAACGAATTGAGAAATCACTACAAAACCGAAAGCAACCGAGTTACCCGC
>NZ_JBFRVX010001139.1:0-994 GCF_041475345.1 Vibrio sp. 10N.222.48.A3
AGTATACGATTGTTGTGATTTGGTGCGTGAACTGTATTCTCAAATTGGCAGTGGCGACCAAGGCTATATCCCTAAAGCGATCACCTGCGCGGTAAAAACATTGAACGACCTTGCTGCAGATGAATCTCTTCCTAAAGAAGCAAGAGATCGTGCTGCATTTGCCGCAGCGAATCTACTGATCTCAGATTTCGAGGACTAATATGAACCTCGCTAACTTTGAAAAGATGGATCCTGTGATGTTGATGAGCATCGTCAACATGAAACTGCGTGACGATTTCGGCGGTGACTTGGATCGAGTAGTCAACTTCTATGAAATCGACAAAGCGGCATTGACTGCAAAACTTGCGTCTGCCGGTTTTGAGTTTCTTCCTGAAGCAAAACAGTTTCGATAATCATTTAGAACAAACTTAAATTTTAAAGACCAACCTCTGTGTTGGTCTTTTTGTTTCTAGGGCAGGCTAAACACGAATAAACTTATTATAAATTATCTGTTTGTACCTATACTTTTATATCCTAGAGTCAGCCAACACTCCTTGAATCAAAGCGTGTTGTTGTATAGGCTACTCCAAACAGCATATAAAACTCATCACCAAATTCGATGATATCGAAGGACTAACAATGAAAAGACTCGGACTTTTAGCCGTTATCGCAGCCGTATTTACCGCAGGTTGTGCTTCAAATACTCAACAAGACAACTTCCGTGAAGCCTCTTTTGAGCTGTGTAATACTGAAGTCGATATCTACTCTGTAAGCCATGATGAAAGAGTACGTATCGTCTGCTCTGACGGCTCTAAATTTGCCTTAAACAGTGAAGATACGCTAGAAATTATGCGCGATATCAACATCGACTATTGTGATGGCGAAGGCTTAGGTAAATTCAACGAAAGCCGTCACTACTACTCTTTCAAGTGTAAGTCAGGCACCCTACTTAGCATTAAAAAGTAGAAGCTACACAAGAAAGCGATAAAGCAATAAAGGGTTGATGTGAAAGCAT
>NZ_JBFRVX010001140.1:0-334 GCF_041475345.1 Vibrio sp. 10N.222.48.A3
TACATAGGTAATACATATGAGCAAGTTGAAAAAACGAGGAGCTATAACAGCTATCTCTACTGACAAGAACGAAGGTTCAAGTAAGTCGACTGGAATTACGACTGTCAAAAAGAAAGTGACGACATCTTATATGGTGCCTCCTCTGACTCTTAGAATGTCACTTACTGATAAAGAACGGATAACCGATTGGGTAGCAAATCTGCAAGAGCAGACAGAGAGAAATGTGTCTGCAGCGAAACTGTACCGAGCTTTGGCTTTATATCGAGACAAGATAGATGATGAAGAGCTCGTTGAGTTGATTAATAAAATGAATTGAATATGTATTACCTATGTA
>NZ_JBFRVX010001141.1:0-326 GCF_041475345.1 Vibrio sp. 10N.222.48.A3
AAGAAAACAAGCCCTTACACGAACTTATTCGAAGACAGAGAGAACAACGAGGAGGAAACGACAAGGCGCTATGACTCTTAGGACAATAACGGGGTTCAAACAAGGCCTAGCTGCAGGGGAACCAAGGCAACGATAAGAGTCATGATTAAAGACACGTTTAAAGTGTTAGTCTTTACAAGGAGAGAAGGCCCAGAACAGGTAATAAGACGCTTCAAGTGTCATGTTCATCCGTGCTAGAAGTTAAGTCCAAACTAAGGCTCTATGAAATGTCTTAAAATAGATACAGAGCCTTAAAAGCAAATATGTATTACATAGGTAATACATAT
>NZ_JBFRVX010001142.1:0-767 GCF_041475345.1 Vibrio sp. 10N.222.48.A3
CGGTGGGATCGCCAGTGGTAAAACGACGGTAGCTAATCTCTTCAGCGAACATTTTCACATTGATATTGTCGATGCTGATATCGTGGCACGTGAAGTGGTGGCGTTGGGCAGTGAAGGTCTAAAACAGATTGCGACTCATTTTGGTGAAGAGGTATTGCTCGAAGATGGGGCGCTAAACCGAGCTAAACTGCGCGAAGTGATCTTTTCTGATCCCACAGAGAAACAATGGCTCAATGAACTGCTTCACCCTATGATCCGCGACAAAATTGACAGTGACCTGTCTAAAATCACATCCCCATATGGTTTATTAGTCGCACCGCTATTGGTTGAAAACCAAATGCAAGGCATGACCGATCGCGTATTAATCGTTGATGTGCCGGTAGAAGTGCAAATAGAACGTACGATGAGTCGCGATAATGTTTCTAGGGAACAAGTTGAATCAATATTAAAATCACAGGTATCAAGAGAACAGCGCTTAGCAGTTGCAGATGACGTGATTAAAAACCATACTAAAAACCAAGAACTTTTGCCTCAAATCACAGATTTACATCAAAAGTATCTGGCAATCAGTGCTGTAGATGGGTCAGAATAGAACAATGTTGAATGAAGGTTTGCTCGATGATCACCCATAAATTTGAACATCCTCTAAATGAGAAAACACGCATCTACTTAAGAGTTGAATCACTCTTGAGGCAGTTACACCTGTCTTCTGCATTTTCCGATGCTCAACAGTATCAACTCTTTTTCCGTTCTATCTTTGATCTGAT
>NZ_JBFRVX010001143.1:0-308 GCF_041475345.1 Vibrio sp. 10N.222.48.A3
TTCTAAAGTGATTCAATCACTTCATTCAAAAACTCGAACGTATACGGTGTGGGATACTCAAGTTCCAGCGTTAGGGGTTCGAGTTTATACCGATGGTCGCCGTTTCTATGTGACTCATTTATCCATTCCCAATAAGACGTTGGCGGCAGTGGGACAACTGACACTAAAAAAAGTGAGACAACACGTACGCGCTTTACAGGCCTCTTTTTTAGACAAAGAGACGAAACCAATACGGTTGCTCCGCTTTGATGTTTTGGTGAAAGAAGAATGGACGAATAAGGTCTGCAAAAGATGGAAACTGAGTACAC
>NZ_JBFRVX010001144.1:0-841 GCF_041475345.1 Vibrio sp. 10N.222.48.A3
ACTTATATCTATAACAGCCCTAGTGGATACATTTAACAAATACCTAGTTGATGGAAAAAAATTAGTTATAACGACTGACGAAGCTTATATAAAGTTAAATGGCGATAATAAAAAACACTCTTTAGAGTATTTATCTAGCGGCGAGCGTCATATATTTACATTCTTATCATTGATTGTAGTGGCAGGAAATGACAAAAACTTCCTGATAATTGATGAACCAGAGATCTCTTTGAATATTAAGTGGCAACGAACTTTAATGGATCTAATAAGGGAATTAGTCCCTCACACGCAAATCATTGTCGCATCTCATAGTTCTATTATTGGAAAGAAATCACCTCACTCACTAGTAAAACTTCAACCAGAATTAGATTCCGACTACATACAACGCCTAATTTCCGATGAAAGTTCTGACGGAATCCTTGATTTAGATCTTGATGAACACTTCACTAATTTAGACGAAGTCACACCAACAGTGACCAACAGAGACTCATAAAATGGTGATGGCGATTTTAGAAATGGATGAATTGCTAAGTGAAGCAATTATCTCCGAAACTCCTCTCATTATCGTAGAAGGGATAGATGATGTCCCTGTTTATGAGTCATTATTTTATGGGAATGGCGCGAACGCAGAAGTCTACGCTGCTGAAAATATTGTTGAAGGTTCAGATGGATCAAGAGGAGTAATTGACTGTATAGATAGTGCGAGAGCTCAATTCCCAGAGATCGATATATCACAATATATTTTAGGTATCGTAGATCGAGATGCTCGTTATTATCGAGGTGAGATCCCAAATGATCAAGCCCTTCTAGTACTAAAAGCATATTCCTTGGAGAGTCACTT
>NZ_JBFRVX010001145.1:0-2466 GCF_041475345.1 Vibrio sp. 10N.222.48.A3
AATAATCTCAACATGCCCATTTTTATATCAAACAAACTAAATGAATAAAAATATAAAAAATTTGGATTTTTTAGAGAATAGAACAAAAAACAACCAGCAAGATTGCCTTATGAAACAATAAGATAGGGAATTGACAAGCGAGTGTAAGCGGTAAGTAAGAGAGTTCGAGCAGTATGTAAGCCAATGTAAGAGTGGCGCCCTATTAGAGCGCCACACGAAAAGCCTTTACTTTACAGCTCAAGCTTTTATTTTATAGCTCAAACTTAAAGCTTTAGAAGAACCTTAACTGAGCTATCAACTAAAGAGTCATCGATATAAGCAATTTTGTTTGAAGAGCTAGCTACCATGTCTTTCGCTAAGCTTTCTTGACCTACAGCTTTAGGTGGTTGACCTTTACCCGTAAATACTCGCTTTGCCCAGTAAGCTTGAAGCTGTGCTTCTGTCTTCTTTGTAATTGCTTGGTGAAAAGTACCCTTAAGTGGGTGACCGTCTTCCAAGTCTACCGCTTCAATCTGTAGAGACTTTGCTTTACCTAGATACAGTTTTTTAACTGTTGAAGCGTCAAGCTCATTCATTGATGGGTTGCCAACAACAACCAAACCAGCGAAAGCGTTCATGCTGCTAAGAAGAGCAGCGGCTACCAATGCTTTTTTAAACATAATTCTCTTCCTTAAAATACCGCGTCAACTTTAACTGTGTACAAGATGTTGTCTTCGTTCTTGTAAGATGCGTTAACTCCACCATTAGTTGAACCGAAGTTGGTTAGGTAGCTAACATCACCTTTCAGCGCGATATTAGGCATAAAGTCCCAACGAGTACCGATGCTGTAAGTTGTGCGTTGGATATTCATGTTGCTAGAGATAGCGGCTGCAGAGCCGAAAGCATATTTAGTAGCAGCACTTGGGTTCTTAACCATGTTTACGTATTGACGTTTAACCTGGTTGTTACGTTCTGCATCGTCTGTCGATTCCATGTGCGCTACAGTTACGTAAGGCGTGAATTCGTTCACACGGTAAGCCGTTGTCAGGTAAGCAGAATCTACATCGTGATAGAAACCTTCAACCGTTGTACGAGTAACTTCTGAAACTAGCGATAGGTTACCGTTGTCGTATCGACCACCAACACCGTAGAACTTCGCATTCTCATCGTTAAACGTTGTGTTTAAAATAGGTGGCTTATTCTTAACGTTCCAGTTTGTTGTTGAGCTTACCACTGCTTGAGCGTAAACCGTACGTAAAGTCCAAGTGTCGTCTGTCCAGTTGATCACACCACCAGCGATGTCATCAAACTGCGTATCAGCATTGTAGCTATGCTTAGACGCTGAAAGCTTTTGTGAACCTACGAAACCTTGGAATGATACTGTGCTGTCGTCTAACTCAACGTCATAGATGAAATCACCACCAGTAAGTGACGTAAGAACCACAGAACCATAAACTTCACTAGGAACGCGAACGCTTGTTTGAGCGTAACCCACTTCTAGGTAGTCAGAGTACATGAACAGAGGAAGACGTAGCTTACCGCCACGGACTGTCAAATTTGGTGTTACTTTATGGCTTAGAAATGCCCACTCAACATCCGGTGTCCAGTTTTCTTTCTTGTTACCGCGAGCAACCATTTGCACTACAGCTGAAGTAGAGTCGTTAACTTCAAACTCACCTTGCAAACCAATTAGAGAACCTTCATCAAAGCGTACTTTGTTTTGTGACTTCATGAAACCATGGCTATTGTTACCAAGTTGCATGTTCAAAGACGCAAAACCATTGAAGCTAAATTTATCAGCGACTGAATTTAGTTCTTTTGCTTCAAGAATAGCGACCTTGTTCTCAAGCTCAGCCAATTTTTGCTCATCTGTAGCGTGTACAGCGAATGAAGTCGCAAGTGCTACCGCTAACGGCAATAAGCGAAAAGAGGAGTTAGTCATTGTTGTTCTCCGTTATACTTTAAATTGTGATGTTGATTTACTCAGCTCTGTAACGATGCCACTCAGTTGGTGACTTAGAGCTTCGAGTTGATCTGTCGACTGAGACACTTGATGAGAGCACTGTCTAAAATCATCCATATGGGTGTGGATTTGTTTTGAAGCACGAGCTTGATGCTCTGTAGTACTTGCAATTTGTTTGTTGAGCTCGGTAATTTCTTCTACCTGGCCACTAATTTCTAATAGATAGTCACCAGCGTTTTGCGCGTCTCCAACCGCCTGTGACGAGCTCGCTAAGCCTTGGTCCATAGCGCCAACAGCAGCGTTAGAGCCGGACTTAAGGTCGACCAACAGGGCATTAATTTCTGTTGCTGATTGTTGAGTATTGTTCGCTAACACGCGCACTTCGTCGGACACAACAGCAAAGCCTCGGCCATGTTCACCAGCTCGCGCAGCTTCAATTGCAGCATTTAGTGCTAATAAATTCGTTTGCTCAGCGACACTTTGTATTGTGTTTAGTATTGAGCCAACATTGCTTGCATTCTGAT
>NZ_JBFRVX010001146.1:0-437 GCF_041475345.1 Vibrio sp. 10N.222.48.A3
CTCGTCTGGTTCACGAACCAGTCCTTAAAGATTCACCAGAGAACATGCTGCAAATCATGTTATTGGAACAAGAACAAGATTCCTCATTAACTGACCAAGATATTATGGCTAATGCGATTACCCTTCTATTAGCGGGTGAAGATACCACAGCGAATACACTGGCATGGATGGCGTTCTTAGTCAGCGGCAATCGCAGTAGTGAGTTGGCCTTACAAGATGAACTTGACGCCCTAGGGAAGAGGAAGGTCTTAGAATGGCCGCTTCCTCGAACACCTTATATGACAGCGGTGATGTATGAAGCGATGCGATTAAAGCCGGTAGCGCCACAACTTTATTTGGAACCCACACGAGACACTCAGATTGGTGACATCGAAGTAAAAAAAGGCACACCTGTTTTTGTAATGCTACACGCGAATGGTTTTGACCCTGATTTATTT
>NZ_JBFRVX010001147.1:0-1797 GCF_041475345.1 Vibrio sp. 10N.222.48.A3
ATAATCAACATCTACTAAGTATAAGCCTTCCGCTTTCGCTGTCGCGCCTGCCACTTTTCGATCTTTAGCCTCTAAAAGCCACTGAATCCACTCTGGTTTTTGATCACCTTTACCTACCGCAATTAGGCTACCAGTAATATTCCTCACCATATGGTGAACAAACGCATTCGCTTTAATATCGATCACTATGTAATGCCCATGACGAGTCACGTTTAAGTGAATCATGTTTCTCCATGGGCTACGAGATTGACAATGTGTTGCCCTGAACGAAGTAAAGTCATTCTCACCAAGTAAGTACTGACCCGCTTCATGCATCTTTTTCTCATCAAGGTGACCATGGTAATGGCTCACACCTGAATTCAAAATGCCAGGACGTAGAGCATGGTTAAAGATAATGTAGCGATAACGGCGTGCTGTTGCAGAAAAACGAGCATGGAAATCCTCATTCACTTCTGTTGCCCAACGAACGGCAATATCTTTTGGCATGTTGGCATTTGCGCCCATTGTCCATGCAACCATTTTACGATCGACATTAGTTTCAAAGTGAACGACTTGTCCCGTACCGTGGACACCGGCATCTGTGCGACCAGCACACATAACTTCTACAGGGTGATTCGCGACAACTGAAAGAGCCTTTTCCAATTCTTCTTGGACACTTTTCACGTCTCGTTGGCGCTGCCAACCAAAGTAGTGGGTACCGTTATATTCAATACCTAAAGCAATTTTCATGTTCTTGTTCTCTTTGAAAATGGGCGAGAAGTATATACGGAAATGAGTGCTAGCCCAAATAGGATGGGGCTAAAACTTCAATAAACAATCACTACCGCCTAGACGGTGGTTTTAGCAAGCTAAATAAAATAGACGCTAACTGTATCGCCCTAAAATAAAGGGTAGCCAACGCTACCCTTTATAATTTTTTGAATTTATCGACCGTTTAACGTATCGATAAGATTCTTTGCCTCTCGACGAATATCATCACTGCCGTCAACGATAGCCTCTTCTAGAAGCTTAATTGCACCTTGTGAGTCACTCATCTCGATGTAGATTTTAGCCAAATCGAGCTTACCAGCGGCTTCTGCGTTGCTATCGACATCGTAATTACCAATGTCACCGATAACGTCTGGGAATTCATTTAGGCCAACATCTAGCTTCAACTCTTCGTCATCTGGATTAATCGCGTCTTCGCCTTCTTGCTCAACTTGAGCCATCAGCTCATCAATCGTCATGTATTGCTTATCACGACCTTTATCTGACTCGGTTAAGTTGTCTTGTTGAGCCCAATTCTCTTGTTTGATTTTTGGTTCAGCTTGTTGATCTGCCGACGCCCAAATCTCCTGTTGATCATCAGGCACATCATTATGCATGCTAGATTGCTGCTCAGGAGCTAGGTTGAAGCCTTTCCAGTCTTCGCCGCCAACTTCAAGCATGGCGTCAATATCGAGCCCTGCACTATCAATCGATGTAGCATCCAGTGGCTTGTCGAACATGCTGTCGACAGAGTCTTGAACATCTTCAGAAAGTAATTCAGCTAATGCTGTCTCATCAAAATCCTCAAAACCTTCTAACAGATCGTCTTGAACTGTTGTAGGCACTGAGCTTAACTCAGAAGGTACCGGGCTTAATTCTGACGGAGAATCGAGTGATTCATCAGGTTGTGTGAAACTAGTCAAATCAGACTCTTCTGCACCTGGGAAGCCTTCTGCGTCTGAGAAATCTTCTGTATCCGAGAAGTCATCACCATGACTAAAACTCTGCGGGTTTGAAAATAAATCATGCAGCGCATCTTGTTCTTCACCC
>NZ_JBFRVX010001148.1:0-747 GCF_041475345.1 Vibrio sp. 10N.222.48.A3
GAAGAGCGATGTTAGTATTTTCCAATGGCTGGGATAATAATAAATTCACATTCCCAATAATAAAGTTGGTGTACTTAAAGTAGCCAAGTAAAGCTATGTTTGTTATCACTCCAAAAGCCAAAAGAGACGACTTTTTAATGCCTTTATCTTTCTTGATTAGATGACTTCCTAAAGCAAAGTTGAATGCCAACGAGCCGAGAATTATGGGAAGGTAGGATGGCTCCCATCTAGCATAAAATATAAGACTAGCAACCACTAACCACATCTTCGCACAAGTATATAGTCGATACTTTGCTAGTATGAAATATATACAAAAGCAGATGGGTAAAAAGATGAATATGAAATTTATAGAACTGAATAGCATAGGGACGTTACAAGGTGATAATCGAACTGGGAATGATACACTACTTGAGCTGTACGTCTTTAATTTTTTGTATATAAACGTTCTCGGACGATCTCTAAATCAACCACCAGAATGAAACGCGGTTCTAAGATCGCATGATTTTGGTGTGGAGTGCGAACAGGGCCTGAGCGTCCAATTCCATAACTAATTTTATTGTCATTGCCTAATTTTTATTTTTCTGTAGTTAGTGGATTTTTGACGTGCAAATAACAGTCCAGGTACGCTATATGGAGCGGGCATAATCTCAACATCCTCTCGACCTTTTTTGATGGTGGTAAGCGATTACCACACATTAAAGTTATAGGAACAAAAGCTCGTACCTACACGATTGAAGCGGTGTTTGT
>NZ_JBFRVX010001149.1:0-2915 GCF_041475345.1 Vibrio sp. 10N.222.48.A3
GGTGTGGTGTAACGACCGACACCTGCTTGTGCTGTGATGGTTTTTACACGGTCACGGCGCCAAATCATGGTTTCTTCACTGCTTAATTCAAATCCATCGACAACTTGGCCAAGTGGAACACTGTGGATGCCCAACAGAGATCGAACGGGTAACGTTTCCAATGACTGAATCGAACTCTCTGTGCCTCGCAGTTGAATTGTGACCAGTTCATCGTTTAAGTTCATACGACCCAAGGGCATGCCTTCTGAAGCTCGCTTCATCGCGAACGCAATATCCGCGCGGTTTATACCTGCGGTGCGCATCTTTTCTTGGTTGATGACAGGCTCAAATACTTTACTTTTCTGTCGCCAGTCGTCACGAACGTACTTGGTGTCTGGGTGTACTGCGAAGATTGCTTTTGCTTGCTCTGATAAGCCATGTAAGACCTCGGCATCAGGGCCTGAGAAACGAGCTTCAACGCTGAATTTATCCGCCGTCGCCAATTTTAAGCTTCTAAAGCGAGGGTCTGCGTTCGGAAACTCTTCCATTAACCATTTATCACCGCGTGCAATCAATGGGCTTAGTGACGGAAAATCAGTCGCATTAATCAAAATCTGACCGTAAGCCGGATCGAACGGTTCTGGCTCTATAGTCACGGAGAAGCGAGGAGCACCTGCGCCAACATAGGTTGAAATACTTTCGACTTCCGGCTGTTCCAACAACCATTGTTCGATTCGCTTCATGTCTTCTGAGGTTTGTTCAACCTTGGCACCGTTCGGTAGCCAGTAATCTAGGAACAGGATCGGTCGGTCGGCTTGTGGAATAAAGTTAACGGCAATGTTCGGGATAGCTAATGCAGTCACTAATATCAACGGAACCAAAGCGCTCAATGCTTTAAGCGGATTATCGACAGTCCAGTTGACACTCTTACGGTATAAGCTGACTTTGGTGTTATCAGCTTGCTTGGTTGGCTTGATGAAGAACCAACACATCAAGGCCGTGAAGGTCATCGCAACTAGCCAAGACAGTAACAATGACGACGCGATGATAAGGAATACCGAGCTTGCGAACTCAGCAGCATCGGTTTTTGAAAAAATTACAGGGCTCGCACCCATGATAGCGATAACTGTCGCACCAAAGAGTGGTGTTGCTGTCTCTTTAACAGAGTCAATCGCGGCTTTAGTGCGGTCGATGCCTTTGTTGATTTTCACAATCATCATGTCGGTGATGACAATGGCGTTATCTACCAACATGCCGAGGGCAAGAATGAAGGTACCTAGAGAAACTCGGTGTAAGTCAATCGAAGTCATGTTCATGTAGATAAGCGTCAACAAGATAGTCAGCAGGAGGCTCGAACCGACGATGGTTGCACTTTTTAATCCCATGAATACCGACAAGACGATAAATACAATCGCGACACTTTCTAATAAGTTACTTACGAAGTTGTCGATCGATTTCTGAACTTCTTCAGGTTGATTAGCAACTGTCGCAATATCAACACCTAGTGGTAAGGTTGTTTGAAAATCGTTGACGATCTGATTGATTTCATCGCCAAGTGATACCACGTTAACACCGGTGACTGGGCTCATCGCTAATGTGACTGCAGGTACGCCGTTGTAGCGGTTTTCTGTCATCATTGGCTCTTGGTAACCCATTGTGATGTCAGCGATATCGCCTAAGCGAATTAAACTGGTTCCCAATTCACTTACGCCGCCTTTGATCATCAGGTTTTTGATGTCGTCTAACGAACTGAACTCACTCGACTGTTGAACTCGGATTCGCTCAGTACCTACTGAAAACTTACCCGCATCAAACGTCATGTTTTGCGTATTCAACTGCGACCAAACTTGTGTGATAGATAGGCCGTATTGCGCCAACCTTTCATCTGGGATATCGATATGAACAACGCGTGGTTGAACACCATGCAGTTCAATCTTCTTAATACCATCGACGGTTTTAATTCTGCGTTGGAGTTCTTCTGCGTAACGTCTTAGTTCAGCTGGCGATGCATCTTTACTGTGGATAGAGAAAAGCATGCCGTAGACTTCAGAGAATTCGTCTTGTACGACACTGATCTGTGCAGTTGAAGGTAGCAATAACTTCATATCAGACACTTTACGGCGTAATAAGTCCCACTCTTGAGGAAGTGCTTTTGAATTAAGAGACTCTTTTAGGTCGACAAATACCATCGACATGCCGGGGCGCGATAAAGATCGAAGCCGATTAAGTGTCGCCATTTCTTGGAGTTTGGTTTCGACGGTGTCGGTGACTTGTTGTTCCACTTCTTCCGCAGAAGCGCCAGGGTAGAGCGTTACAACGACGGCCGTCTTTATGGTGAAGCTTGGGTCTTCAAGTTTTCCAAGCTCAAAATAAGAAAACAGGCCTGCGATGACACTCAGTGCAGTGAAAAACAGGATGAAGGTGCGTTGTTTGATTGCAAAATCAGCTAGATTCATCATGGTTCACCTACAGGCTTTTAACTTGAATATTGGAGAAGTACTGTCCTTCCACCACGTATTGCGCGCCACTCACGACCACGAAGTCGCCATCATTGAGCGTCGATTCAACACACACGGTGTTTTTGGACATAGAAATCACATCCACGGTCACGCCATGAGCTTGTTCATTTTTAACAGTGAATACTTGCTCGATACCCGTTTGGTTGACTAACGCAGAATAGGGCAAACAGAAATTACTGCTCGCTTCTCCAAGTTGAGTCGTCAATGTGACCGCTTTTCCAGGTAATACCGATTTGTCAGTGGAGTCGACATGGTAAGTAACCGCATAGGTCTGCTTGATTGGGTGAGGTGACGTCGAAATTTCAGCGGCATAACCAACTAGTTTAGTCTCTGAACCATACCAATCTATGACAGAAGTTTGATTTGGTTTGAACTCATGAATCAAATTTTCAGGTACTTGAATTTTAACTTCAAGTT
>NZ_JBFRVX010001150.1:0-705 GCF_041475345.1 Vibrio sp. 10N.222.48.A3
AAAGATGGCGATAATACACCTAAAATTAATTACTACGCTGTTGGTACCTCCGTATTTATAATGTCATTAGCAACGATTCTTGCTGATGTGCATGTTGACGCTAAAGGTGCAATAGAAGGTAATTTTGGCTGGGTTGTGATTTATTTACTTTGTATTTTTGTGTCTATAGATGTAGATCGATACTCTTCATGGGTCCGATGTGAGAATGGGTTACCTACAGAAAAGAAGCATGTAATGAGAGGTGTCATCATCCCTAATTCTTTAGGTGTTTTTGCTTTCTGTTTATATCGTTTTATTGTCTAGGATACTTGCTATGAATAAAGAAGAAGCAGAAAGAATTGCTAAATTATTAAAAAATTCTTCAGCAATTTCTCAATTAGAGTTACCTGCATTATTAGTTGGCGTGTTGGCATTGATCCCAGGAGTTGCAGACGAAGCTATTGTAGGTGTTGGTGCAATTGCTGTGTTTGCAGCTATAGCTATTGGTCGTAGGTATTTAATTAATAACCGAGAAAAATATCGTCTAGGTCTACAAAGAGCTCACAAAGAAAATTTACTATCGGATGACGCTTACAAAGAAGCAATTAAAGACCTAAATACATTAACAATTGAAGGTGGTAAAAAAAGCTAACAAACGACTATGGCGTCAATGATTAATTTTTGGCAGTGTTTTCATCCCACATGGCGCCATCTCTCAGCATAGAG
>NZ_JBFRVX010001151.1:0-1714 GCF_041475345.1 Vibrio sp. 10N.222.48.A3
TTTTTGACCTTAGTAAATGGTGTCGATTTCCATTTATCTGTTCTTACCTCTTCACCGGGCGTGTACATACGTAACACTGAATACCATTGATGATCGGGGATAGGTAAGAAGTTAGGATCATCTTCATGCCCTTTTACATCGCTACTCATGTAAATGGTGTAGCTGCCATCAGCATTAGGCGTTAGCGTTCTGTCTCCACGGGAATGACGGTTTAAGTCATTTTTCTCCATCAATCGGGTTTCACCACTGTAGGCCGTGTATGACCAAAAACCACCCTCTTCTAGCGGCGGCGCATCGAAGGTCACCGTGTAATCATACTTACTACCATCGAGCGCACCACCTTCACTATCGAAGAAGTCACCGCTGTACATAGTGTGTTTTGCAGGCAGCCCCCATTGGCCCATTAAGGTGCCGTAGGCGTGCTGAAAACTTGGAACCTTGGTCATTTCATCGCGAGTGCCTAATACGTCACGTGAATCATCAAAGCCCGCATTAATGATTCGTTCCAGTCCGTCTTTTTGACCAGACTCGATCATACTAAGCTGCTCTGCCGTAAATGGATGATTGGCTTTGCCTAATTCAACATCTCCTAAGCCAATGTACTCGAACAGTTCAAGCAGCTTTTGGTCATGCGTCTTCATTGTTCCTTCAGACAGGATGAAATTGGTTCGTTCGACCCAATTAGAATCTTCAGGGTCTGGATACTCGCGCTCAATAGGAACTGGCCCTTTCTGACCTAAGTATTCCGACAACGTCCTAACATTCCATTGATCCATTAACTTTTGAGCAGTTGCAGAATCGTCACCGCCAAGGTCCATGATTCGACCCATCATTTTGACCAGCGGGTGCTCGACATAGATGACTTGATCGACACTCGCAGGCACTTCACCTTTCCACCCTTCAACTGCATACATGAAACTGCCGCCTTTTGTGCCTCGCTGTGGAGAGCCAAAAGCCGAGTCAGTAAAGTGCTGCATATTCATGGTATGGAACAACCAGTATCGATTGTCATCATGGTCTGGAATCGTAACGATGACAGGCTCTGCTGCTAGATCCATCCAACCCATCAAATGTAACGTGTCATTGTTAATCGTCGGGTGCGCAGTGTAAGTGTCGTCAGCAAGTATTCGAATATTTTGGAATCGATTCAAAGGGTAATCTTGCTCAACGACGGTTTTGTAAAAGTATTTGTAGGCTTCATCTATCGAGTACGCGTACTCATAGGCAAGTTGTGCCAATAGCTGATTATCCTTTTTGAGCGACGCTAAACTCGCCATCTCAATGGGTAGAGTTTCCGTCTTGATCTCCATTGCTGTTTTTGTTGCCACAGATGCGCTCGTCGCGTCCACGGATTGGCTCGCGAGTACCGGAGACGGAAGTGCAACCATGAAAGCACAAGTCAGTGCTGCCGCAAGTATGTTTTTTTTCATCATTTAATGTCCTAACTAAAAACGAGTACGGAAGGTGATCCAAGTGTTGTTGTCAGTATCACCACTAAAAATGATGATGTTGTCACTATCGACCTTGTAGCCCAGCTGCATTTCAGCAGAGAAATCTCGAGTGTTCTCACCATCTAACCCGTAGGTGTATTGGGGGGCGAGTAGAAGATAAAATTGGTCAGCAAAATCGTACTTTAGATAGTTGATACTGCTGATGATTTGCGTGTCCTCAAACTTATTCTCCTCCTCCCACATTTGTCCGTACGTTATGGCGC
>NZ_JBFRVX010001152.1:0-4964 GCF_041475345.1 Vibrio sp. 10N.222.48.A3
ACACCAACGTCAATGATTTTGAGTTCGCGATCCGTATGGTGTGTGAGCCAATTTTTGCAAAACCACTTGGCGAGATCTCATTTGGCCATGTGTTGCTAAACTTATTTAATACAGCAAGACGTTTCAACATGGAGGTTCAGCCTCAGTTGGTGCTTCTGCAGAAGACCTTGTTGTATGTGGAAGGCCTAGGTCGCCAGTTGTATCCGCAGCTTGATTTGTGGGCGACGGCTAAGCCTTTCCTTGAAACCTGGATGATGAATCAGGTGGGGCCGCAAGCTGTGATCAACGCAGTAAAAGAGCGCGCGCCATTCTGGGCAGAAAAACTGCCAGAGCTGCCAGAGCTGCTTTATGACAGCTTGCGCCAAGGTAAAGCGATGAACCATAGAATGGATCAGCTTTATCAAGGTTACCGAGATAGTAAGCGTCAGCAAGCAACTGGAAAGTTTTTGTTTGGCGTTGGAGCCACTTTAGTCGTATGCTCCGCAATATTAGTTTCAAGCCCTTATGAGCAGCTATCTATGGGCTGTGGCATCGCAGGTGTCACATTTTGGTTGCTTAGTTGGCGAGCTTACCGTCGTTAGACAGTAGACTCTCTTTATATTTTTTATGTGTAGACAGACCCGAGGACAATGACAATGGGTGGTATCAGTATTTGGCAACTTCTAATCATTGCTGTAATTGTAATTTTACTTTTCGGAACAAAGAAACTGCGCGGTATGGGTGGTGACTTAGGTTCAGCGGTGAAAGGCTTCAAAAAAGCGATGAGCGATGAAGACAAGCCTGCAGATAAGAAAGATGCAGACTTTGAACCAAAGAATATTGAACAGCAGAAGACAGAAGCTAGCGCTGAAACAACTGCTGAAACAAAGAAAGACAAAGAGCAGGCGTAAATCGTGTTTGATATCGGTTTTTGGGAACTGGTATTAATATCTGTCGTTGGGTTAGTGGTTTTAGGACCTGAGCGTTTGCCCGTGGCGATTCGTAGTATTTCCAAGTTTGTTGGACAAGCGAAAAGCATGGCAAACAGTGTGAAAGATGAACTTTCTCACGAGCTTAAGGTGCAAGAGCTGCAAGAAAACCTACGCAAGGCGGAAAAAATGGGTATGGAAGATTTATCTCCAGACCTAAAAGCGTCAGTCGATGAACTCAAGCAGGCCGCTGCTCAAGTTCAACGTCCGTACGCTAAGCCTGAGTCTGATAAGCCAAGTGAGACTGAACCTAGTGTCACGGAAACTGTGGAATCTGAAACCATTCAGGTCAACAGCGAAGCTTCAGCACCGTCAGATAAGAAAGCCGAATAGTCTCGCAAGGAGGAGTCGCCAGATGCTTGAGTTGCTAGATGTTTAAATCGATAGCTATTCAAGTAGATAACTATTCAAGTGGATACCAATTCAACTGGATAGATAGGTGCGCGGCTCCTTTTCGATCTTCCTGTTTAAGAGGTTTGACATGTCTTCGACTGAGCAGACACAGCCTTTAATTAGCCATCTTCTAGAATTACGTAATCGCTTACTACGCGCGATTGTCGCTGTTCTAGTGATATTTGTCGGGCTAATTTATTTTGCTAATGATATTTATGAATTCGTATCAGCACCTTTGGTAGATCGCTTACCTGAAGGGGCGACGATGATCGCAACGGATGTTGCATCGCCATTTTTTACACCACTAAAATTAACCTTAATCGCGTCTATTTTTGTCGCGGTGCCGTTTATTTTGTATCAGGTGTGGGCCTTTGTTGCTCCGGGTTTGTACAAGCATGAAAAACGCTTGATCATGCCGCTATTGGCTTCAAGTTCTTTGCTGTTTTACTGTGGTGTGGCGTTTGCTTACTTCGTAGTATTCCCATTGGTATTTAGTTTCTTCACGGCTATTTCCTTAGGGCAGGTAGAGTTCGCGACAGACATATCAAGTTATCTCGATTTTGTACTCGCGCTGTTCTTTGCTTTTGGTATTGCCTTTGAAGTACCAGTAGCGATTATCTTGTTATGTTGGACGGGGGCGACAACGCCTAAGGCTCTGTCTGAAAAGCGTCCGTACATTGTTGTCGGTGCTTTTATCGTCGGTATGATGCTGACACCTCCCGATATGATCTCGCAGACACTGTTGGCGATTCCAATGTGTATTCTGTTTGAGATCGGTCTGTTCTTCGCACGTTTCTATGTGCGTAAGCCAGATGCGGATGAAGAGGAAGAAGCTGAATCTTGATTCTGCTGTAAGAGTATAATTGCTAGAGTCCTTCAGCAAACATGACACAATAAAAAAGCGGCCCGAGGCCGCTTTTTTATTGTGTCTGTTTATCGAATGTCGATTATACCTTCGTCATAAATAACGGGTTACGCTCACTTGTTTTAAAGCTCGATCACTGCGTTATTTCTGATGATTTACTGCGATTTATATTATAAACCAAACAGTAATTTAGCGTTGCTGGTCGTTATATTGTCGACTTCTTCAAGGGTCATTCCACGCAATTCAGCGATGCGTTTTGCTACCAATTCCGTGTAGGCTGGCTCATTACGTTTACCGCGATTCGGTGTTGGTGCCAAGTATGGGCAATCTGTCTCTAGAATGACGTAATTCATATCAAGATGTGGAATCACCTTGTCCATTCCTGAGTTCTTAAAGGTCGATACACCGCCTAAACCTAAGTGAAAGCCTAGCTCGTTGATCGCTTGAGCCTCCTCTAAGCTGCTGCCAAAGCAGTGGAATACGCCACGTAAGCTGCCGTCTTGTTCTTTACGAAGTAAGGCAAGTGTCTCTTCAATAGAATCACGAGTGTGGATCACCACTGGCAGATCGAGCTCTTTTGCCCACTGCAGCTGAGTCACGAAAGCCATCTCTTGTTCAGCCTTGAAGGTTTTATCCCAGTACAAGTCGATACCAATCTCACCCACGGCGATAAAGTCATGTTTATCAAACCAAGCTCGAATGGCTTTGAGGGTCTGCTCGATATTCGCATCCACATAACAAGGGTGTAAGCCCATCATTGAACGACACACATCAGGAAACTGAGCTTCCGTCGCTAACATGGGCTCGATAGAAGCTAAATCGAGGTATCAATACCTTGAACCAGTGCGCGCTGCACGACTTGTTCACGGTCTTCATCGAATTCGCTCGCGTAAATATGAGCATGGGTGTCGATCATTATTTTGTCCTGAAAGCAGTCTTTACTGAGTTGTCATGAGTATACGGCAGTGTGAGGAGAAGGTCATTTTTTGCCATTTATCCCTGTTTTTGAGTGGGTTTTATATTTTACTGCTAGCGTCCTGAGCCATCAGTGATATGCTTTTGCCTGTATTTAGCACTTTTCATATCTAAGCATTTCGGTGCTTAGACTAGGCAAGGAGAATCTAGTGTCTGTTTCAATTCAAGGTCAATTCCCAGGTCGCCGTATGCGCCGTATGCGTAAGCACGACTTTAGCCGTCGCCTAATGGCAGAAAATCAATTGTCTGTGGATGACCTCATCTACCCAATGTTTATCCTGATGGGTAAAGACCGCCGCGAGCCTGTCGAGTCAATGCCGGGTGTTGAACGCTTGTCGATCGATCTGATGCTTGAAGAAGCGGATTACCTGTCAAAATTGGGTGTTCCTGCGATTGCTCTGTTTCCGGTCGTGAACCAAGATGCTAAAAGCTTATGCGCGGCTGAAGCTCATAATTCAGAAGGTTTAGTGCAGCGTGCGGTACGTTCATTAAAAGAGCACGTGCCAAATATGGGTGTGATTACTGATGTTGCACTGGACCCATTTACCACTCACGGCCAGGACGGCATCATCGATGAAGATGGTTACGTGATGAATGATGAAACGACTGAAGTGTTGATTCAGCAGGCGTTATCGCATGCTGAAGCCGGTGCAGATGTGGTTGCTCCGTCGGATATGATGGATGGTCGTATTGGTAAGATCCGTGAAGCGTTAGAGGAAGCGGGTTATATTCATACTCAGATTATGGCGTACTCTGCGAAATACGCATCGTGCTATTACGGCCCATTTCGTGATGCAGTCGGCAGTGCTTCGAACCTGAAAGGTGGTAATAAGAAGAACTACCAGATGGATCCAGCCAACAGCGATGAAGCGATTCACGAAGTGGCAATGGATCTCAATGAAGGTGCGGATATGGTGATGGTTAAGCCAGGCATGCCTTACTTAGACATCGTGCGTCGTGTGAAACATGAACTTCAAGCACCAACGTATGCTTATCAAGTGTCTGGTGAGTATGCGATGCACAAAGCAGCAATTCAAAACGGTTGGCTGAAAGAACGCGACACCGTTATGGAATCACTGCTGTGCTTTAAGCGTGCTGGTGCTGATGGCATTCTGACTTACTTCGCTAAAGATGTTGCAGAGTGGCTTGCTGAAGACAATGCACAAGCAGCCAAGCACTTAAAAGAAAAGTAACAACTTAACGTTAACTTAAGTGATATTCAGTAAAAGGGTTGGCCATTGTGTCAGCCCTTTCGCTTATGAGGATGGAAGAAGATGTCAGTCATAGTACGTGAAGGTTCACTGGGAGAGGTTGTGTCTGTTGTCGAGCAGATCTCTGAATTTGCTAGAAAAGAGAGTGTCGCTTCACTGGCAGCTCGGCTTGAAGGGAAAAAGAGCCTGATCTTAGTGGCTGAAGAGGCGAACGTGTTACTCGGCTTTAAAATTGGTTATGAGCTTAACTCAAATACTTTCTATAGTTGGTTTGGTGGTGTGTCACCGCTTGCAAGAAATAAGGGGGTCGCACAGGCTCAATTAGATGTTCAGGAGCAGTGGGCACAAGAGCGGGGTTATGAGCAACTGAAAGTAAAATCTCGTAACCAGTTTCCTGCGATGCTGTGTTTACTATTGAAAAATGGATATCGAATTGAAAAATTGGAAGAAAAAGAAGAGATTAATGAAAATCGAATCCATTTCGTGAAGCAATTATCAGCTTAATGATTTGCTTTATCGGGGTGATAAATCATTTAAAATGAATTTAATGAG
>NZ_JBFRVX010001153.1:0-619 GCF_041475345.1 Vibrio sp. 10N.222.48.A3
AGAGCAAGAACAAGCTGTGACGCTTGTGAAAACGGCGCACCAAGTTTGCCCTTACTCAAACGCGGTTCGTGGCAACATTGATGTGAAATTGTCGGTTAACGGACAAGCGCTTTAGCCGCTTCATCCCCCGCTAAAAAAATGTCCCGCACTAGGCGGGACATTTTTTATATGCGATAGAAAGCTTCTAGCTCTGAGTTGCTAACTCTTAAACGTATTCGAGAGCTCTTTCAGCGATGTTGCCAACTCAGCCTGCTCTTTCGCTGTTGCAGCAATTTGCGTTGCGCCTGTCGTAGATTCTGTCGACTTCTGCTCTACCGCGACAACGTTCTGAGCAATATCTTGAGTCACTACTGCTTGCTCTTCAGTTGCGGTTGCGATCTGCTCTGCCATGCTGAATATTTCGCTCACAGCCCCTGAAATATCTTGCAGGGTCTGTTCTACTCCTCGTGAGTCTTCAACCGCTCTTGAAGACATCTTCTTGCTGTTATCAATCACATTGAACGCTGTTTGCACGTCAGATTGTAGCGAGTTAATGAAGCCTTCAATTTCCGAAGTGGACTGTTGCGTACGCTGAGCCAAAGTACGAACTTCATCGGCTACGACAGCAAAACCACGACCT
>NZ_JBFRVX010001154.1:0-724 GCF_041475345.1 Vibrio sp. 10N.222.48.A3
CCTTGAGCTAGATCAATTTTGACCGCATTATAATGAATGAATGCATATAAAGACATTTATTTTTCTGAGGACAAAAAAATGCCAGCTCAAGGCTGGCATTCTTTAAAACTGGGAGAGATTACTCTTCGTCTTCATCATCTTCGTCAGGGTAGATAGCATCTTCACCTTCGTAGTAAGTGCCCCAACCGTCGTAGATAATGTCAAACTTCTCTGCAAGATTTACAAGCTTCTCAACTTGCTCATCAATCGCTTCTGCGTTCAGAGTACACTGCATCGTTGCATCACAACAAAGTAGCTTGTTGCCATCTTCGTCTTCTGTCTCTTCAGCTTCAAGCACTTCAAAGCCCATTTTGAATGCTTCAACAACGGCTTTCTCAAGTACTGCGAAATCTTCAGCGAATAGGTGATGCTCGATATCGTATAGAGCTTCAGGATCGCTACCATCTTCGATTAGTGCTTCAATGATGTCGCGAGTCTCTCCTTTTTGAAATTCAATTAATTCCGCTACTGATAGATATTCATCTTCGTGAGACATGTGTCTGCTCCAGAGTGTTGACTATGAAAAGATCAAATTTGATTGCCACGAAATATGGCACGGATCGCCTAGAAAAGCCACCTAGATCAGGTGTAGAAGAGCAAGTTTATCGCTAGATAACAGAAGGGATATCAATTAAAAAGTGAAATTAAAATCACAGAAACAAATTTTCAACATATTATTAACTAC
>NZ_JBFRVX010001155.1:0-1609 GCF_041475345.1 Vibrio sp. 10N.222.48.A3
TAGATACATAGAATTTATCGGTTGGAGTAATCGAGCCGAACCCCATTTATTCATTTTGTAGAGGATTGTCACTGTGACAAAAATTATCGTAGTAGGCGGTGGTGCTGGTGGTTTAGAACTAGCAACTAAGCTAGGCCGCACTTTAGGTCGTAAGAAACGTGCCCAGATTACTCTGGTAGACCGTAAAGCAAGCCACCTATGGAAACCATTACTTCATGAAGTAGCAACGGGCTCACTGGATGAAGGTGTTGATGCATTAAGCTACCGTGCGCACGCAAAAAACCATTACTTCGATTTCCAAATGGGCAGCCTGAACGACATCGATCGTGAGCGTAAAGTGATTGCACTAAGCGAGCTTACAGACGAGCACGGTGAACTGCTGATGCCAAGCCGTGAACTTGAATACGATATTCTTGTGATGGCGCTAGGCTCAACGTCAAACGACTTCAACACTCCAGGCGTTCGTGACAACTGTATTTTCCTTGATAGCCCAGAGCAAGCACACCGTTTCCGTACAGAAATGAACAACCAGTTCTTAAAGCTTCACGCTAAGAACGGTCAAGGCACGGTAGACATCGCGATTGTTGGTGCTGGTGCAACAGGTGTTGAGCTTTCTGCAGAGCTACACAACGCAGTTAAAGAGCTTCGTACTTACGGCTTCGGCGACCTAGATTCAAGCAAGCTGAACGTAAACCTAGTTGAAGCGGGTGAGCGTATTCTTCCAGCTCTACCTCCTCGTATTTCAAGTGCAGCACACTCTGAGCTAACCAAGCTTGGTGTGAACGTTCGTACGAATACGATGGTGACTCAGGCGGATTCTGACGGCCTAACAACCAAAGATGGCGACAAGATCCCAGCTCAAATCATGGTATGGGCAGCAGGTATCAAAGCACCAGATTTCATGAAAGATATCGGTGGTCTTGAGACCAACCGTATCAACCAGTTGGTTGTGAAGAACACGCTGCAAACAACTTTGGATGACAACATCTTTGCTATCGGTGACTTGGCGCAATGTACACAAGCAGATGGTTCATTCGTTCCGCCACGTGCACAAGCGGCTCACCAAATGGCAAGCTGTGCATTTAGCAACATCATTGCTAAGTTGAACGGTCGTGACCTGAAAGATTACATCTACAAAGATAAAGGCTCGCTAGTTTCACTAAGCCGTTTCTCTACGGTAGGTAGCTTGATGGGTAACCTGACGAAAGGTTCGATGATGGTTGAAGGTCGTATTGCTCGTGTGGTGTACATCTCTTTGTACCGCATGCACCAGATGGCGCTTCACGGCTTAATCAAAACATCACTGATGATGCTGGTTGGTCGTATTAACCGTGTACTTCGTCCAAACCTAAAGCTTCACTAATCAGGTAAGCCTTTAAGGTCATTACGCTGATAATAAAAAAAGAGCTCTTTGGAGCTCTTTTTTGATCGTGTCGCTTACGTGCTATCGCAGGTGTTGAACTCATTTCTGCTGTTAAGACGTTGGAGGCAGCACAGAATAAACCACGCCATCTTTGGGCTTACCGTTAAACAGAAATCGATTCTTGGCAATGGTTTCTCGCTCAGCGCCACACTTCTCTATCAACTTTTGGCTGGGTAGGTTCTCGGT
>NZ_JBFRVX010001156.1:0-4581 GCF_041475345.1 Vibrio sp. 10N.222.48.A3
ACTATCGAGTCTGCTCGATGATCAGATCGCGCAACCATTTATGGCTAGGTTCTGAATCGAAGTATTTGTGCCATAGAAGGAACAAGCCTCCCGGCACCAAATCAACCGGGACAGGCTTCATCACCAACTCTCCACTATCAATGTAATCGCGTACCGAGTTGTATGGGTAACACATAAGTAAATCACTCTGCTTACACAGCTTAATGGCACTGGTGATGTCTGAAACATTCGCGGCTTTGTTGATTTCAAGCTGCTTTGAGTTAAGCACTTCCATCAATAACCAGTCACCCGCTCCACCCGTCACCAACTGTATGTGTCGATACTTCAAGAAAGTGTCGAGGTTCCACTCTTCCAGCAAGGCTGGGTGGTCATTTCGCATCAAACACACCGAGTAATCCAAGCACAGTTCCACGTAATCCAACTCGTCAGGGATACACTGCACGTGGGTAGAAGCGCGTTCATCCAATTCGAAAATACCAATGCCAAAATCCACCTCACGTTTGAGTAAGCGCTTGAAGCTGTCGCTGCTCCACGTCGAACTGTTGATGGTAATGTGCGGCGCATCGGCAAGTGCTGTCGGCATAAAATGCGGATAGATCGCTGTGTAGGCGGTTTCAACAAGGTCTATAGTGAAGGTACGCTCACTGTCTTTAGGATCGAAAACTTCGGGAACGGTCAGCTTTTCGATTTGCAGTAGAATTTGGTGGATCTTAGGCGCTAACGCGAGTGCTTTGGGTGTGGGAAATAGCCCTTTAGATTCTCGCTCAAACAGCGGATCATCAAACAAAGCTCTGAGTTTGGTGAGCTGTTTACTTACCGCAGATTGACTCAAAAAGAGTCGCTCTGCGGTTTTGCTCACGCTTCGCTCTTCAATGAGAACGTGCAGGCAAAGCAGCAAATTCATATCGCATTTAAGTAAGCTTTTAACATCTACCATGATATTCCCTAAATTCAGGTTAATGATGATTAATTGTCACTTTAAATCATATCATTGTCTTGGTAAATTTAGCGCATGTGAGTTAAAACACTCAAAGAATAATAGAATTAAGGAATACTCATGGATTTTCTAGCACTACCAAAGATTGATTTACACTGCCACCTAGACGGAAGTGTTCGCCCAGACACGATTATTGACCTAGCAAAACAGTACAATATCGAACTACCTGAAGATCGCGACGCGGTTGTTCAATCTCTAACGGTGCCAGAAGATTGCAAAAACCTAGATGAGTACCTGGCTTGTTTCAGCCTGCCACTGCAAGTAATGCAGACTGAAGAAGCGATTGAACGTATCTCTTTTGAGCTTTACGAAGACGCTGCACTAGAAAACGTTAAATACCTAGAAGTTCGCTTCGCACCAATCCTGCACGTAAATAAAGGTCTGTCTCTTGATACGATCATTGCAAGTGCAGTAAAAGGCATGAAGCGCGCTGAAGAGAAATACGACATCAGAGGCAACTACATCATGTCTGTGCTTCGTATGTTCCCTAAAGATTCTATCAAAGACGTAATCGACGCAGGCCAACCCTACCTAGGTAAAGGTGTTGTGGCGTTTGATATCGCGGGCGGCGAAAAACCAGGCTTCTGTGCTGAATTCCCTGAATACACGCAATACGCTCTTGAAAAAGGCTACCGCATTACCGTGCATGCTGGCGAGCAATGGCATGGTCAAAACGTTTACGATGCAGTGACAATGCTTGACGCTGAACGCATCGGCCACGGTGTTCACATCCAAGGTAACGAAGACGCATACAACATCGTTAAAGAGAAGCAAGTTGCGCTTGAAACTTGCCCAACAAGTAACGTTCAAACTAAATGTATTCACCAATTCAGCGATCACCCAATTGCTGAATTCAAAAAAGATGGCATCGTTGTAACGATCAACACAGACAACCGCACTGTGTCGAACACAACCATGACCAACGAAGTGAAGCGTGTGTGTGAAACATTCGGCCTAACAAAAGAAGACTACGTAGAAATCTACAAATACTCAGTCGACAGCGCTTTTGCTTCAGACGAAGTGAAACAGCACCTAATGGGTTTCGTTGAGCAAATCTAATTTGGCAAAGCGCGCCTTTTGCTGAATAGCAGGGCTCACTTAGCATTAGTGCTTAAAGCACAAAACAGGAAGAGAAAGGCTGACGCTTTTCTCTTTTTTTATGTCTAAAAGTCGCTAATCTTGCAGTATTCGTCATGTAGACCGAGACTCTCGTAAAGTGGATAAGCATGAGTAATAAAAACAATAAAACTGAACTAGAAAAAATGCTATCTGGACAAGTGTATGATGGTGCAGATCAAGAAATTGATACCATGCGTGCCAATGCCAGAAAGTCGCTAATGGCTTTCAACCACCACCAAGACCCAAACCAGCAACACACATTGCAAGAGCAGCTATTTGGTAAGGTTGGTAGTAGCAGCTTAATCCAACCCCCTTTTCATTGTGAGTTTGGCAAAACCATCGAGATTGGCGACGACACCTTCATTAATATGAACGCCGTAATGCTAGATGGTGCGAACATCAAAATCGGCAACAATGTTTTAATTGGACCAAGTGCGCAATTCTATACGCCATCACACTCCCTTGATTATCGTAGCCGCCGTAAATGGGAAACCTTCTGTTTACCAATAACAATCGAAGATGATGTATGGGTTGGCGGTAACTCAGTGATCAATCAAGGCGTGACAATTGGGGCTCGTTCAGTGATTGCTGCGAACTCTGTGGTCAACAGTGATGTACCGCCAGACTGCTTATACGGCGGTACACCAGCGAAGTTGATTCGACATCTGAATACCGAACAATAAAGCTAAAGAGAAGAATAAAACGTATCAGTAGAATGAAGCCACTTAGAACAACAAATAGAAAAGAGGCGATGTTCATATGAAACATCACCTCTTTTTTGATTAGTTAGACGTGTCTCTTCTATCGAATGGATTTCGTTCCATGGCCTTTTCATACTCACTTTTCGGGCTACTCAAGTACGTGGTTTTGACGAACTTTTCCCAATCAGAAAACAGCGATTCTATTGGTTGCTCTGTAAGTTGTGATGGATCACCATTGCTTTTAATGAGATAAACAAACGCCTCCTCCCCCCATGAACGTTCAATAAACTCACCGACCGTATAGCCAAGCTCATAAACAGCCGAGCTACTGTTTGGCTTATGGTATAAATCCTGAACTAGCCCATCGAAACGGCGACTGATGGCAGTCCTGTTATTGACGTGAAACCAATAATCTTCAGATTTGTAGATAGCGATAGCTTCCCACAACCAACGCGGATTATTCGCAAAGTTCGGATTCACTTGCAGAGTCAGTAAATGTACGAACTCATGCAGTGCGGTTTTATGGATCTCACCACCAAAATAGAGCAGCCTAATTTCATTGCTTTTAGGGTCAATATACCCCGTAGAGAAAGCATATCGATACCCTATGCTCCGCTCCTGCTCATCCAAATAGGCTTTTTGGTTTCGCCATACTCTCACCGTTATGACAGGTATTGAATCAAGGCCGAAGCTCTTCATCAAAGGAGCCTGTTTGAGCAATAGCTCGTTGTGAATACTTGGAATTATCGAAGGTGAGGTTCCATCGTAAAGGACATACTTAAACTGCCCTTTATCTGATTCATAGCAATTGTGACAGGGTTCTTCACCTTGCATCTGCAGCATTGCTGCCACAATAAGAACCAACCCAGATAAAGCGAGAACCAAAAAAGTGATCATTGATCTTACTGAGTATTTTTTCATCTTGTTAAACCCTTAGAAAGAAGAGTTAAATCGTTAACCCGAAATCATCAAATCCGTTAACGATTCAAATCAATACCCAGTGCAAGCAATTCTCTTTCACACTGAGACACATCACTAAACTGGATACCGGCCATACCTACAGCCTTTGCCCCTTCAACGTTATAGGGCATATCATCAATGAAGACGGTTTCTGAAGCTTCAAGACCATTATTAGACAGCAGCGCTTGGTAAATCTCAGGCTGCGGTTTAAGCATGCCCAATTCAGCGGATACCGCCGCGCCATCAAACAGCGGCCAAAATTGGTAGGTGGCTTTTAGGTACTCAACAATCTCAACCACGTTATCGGTTAACGCATACACGGCATAGCCTGCTCGTTTTACTTGCTTGATGAGGTCAATAGAACCGTACAGTAAGATCTGCGTTTGCTTTACGTAGTAGAACAGGCGATCGCACTCTAATGAAGATAAATCTAACTCTTGTTGGTAGCGAAGTTTGGCTTCATTTTCGGTTAAGAACCCTTTGTTCAAATCCAACCAAATCGTACTTTGGAAAATTGAACTCGCTTGGGTTTCCAGATCATCAAGTTCCCCGAAAGTCAGGCGAGTAATTTCTAGCGGTGACCAACGTACAATCACATTGCCGACGTCAAATACCACATTTTTTATTTGATGAGTACTCATACCTTGCTCCTGAATTATTCGCGTGAAATAACAACAACACCGACATTAAATGCCGCACCTTAAAGTTCATAACCTTGTTTTACAAAATAAGGACTGAAATCACAATATGTCATCGAGCAGGTACGAAAAAGGCCATCATAAAAATTAATGCCGTTCGGATAAG
>NZ_JBFRVX010001157.1:0-1511 GCF_041475345.1 Vibrio sp. 10N.222.48.A3
GGTACATCCATGACAGCATTTGATGCTGTGCTCGACAATATTATTCTCCGCCCGAAAAACCCGTACAATCGAATTTTTGTTGTGTCTGCTTATAGCGGGATGACAGATGCACTTTTGGAGTGCAAAAAAACAGGCAAGCCAGGTGTTTATCAATTGATCGCAATGCGTGATGATTCTTGGGAAGAAGCGTTATCTTACATTGAAAGCCGTATGTTGTTGATCAACGAGCATATTTTTGCAGATCCTATGAATCGTGCGCGTGCTGATAAGTTCATCCGGTCGCGTATTTCAGAAGCGAAGAACTGTATTACAAATATCCTTGAAACGTGTCAATACGGTCAGTTTTCATTGAGGCATTACTTGCCTCAGATCCGCGAGTTTCTTTCTTCAATTGGCGAGTCACATAGTGCGTATAATACGGCTCTTAAATTGAAAAATATTGGTATTAATTCAACCTTTGTTGACCTTTCTGGTTGGGATAACAAGACTCCTCAGAGTTTGGACGATACCATCAGAGATGCTTTTTCAGACATAAATGTGGCTGAAGAGCTACCTATAGTGACGGGTTATGCCTATTGTAAAGAAGGTTTGATGCATACTTATGATCGTGGTTACAGTGAGATGACGTTTAGCCGTATCGCGACTATGACTAAGGCATCACTAGCTATTATTCATAAGGAGTATCACTTTAGTTCGGCCGATCCAAAAGTGGTTGGGGTTAGCTCTGTTAAACCAATTGGAGCGACTAATTATGATGTTGCCGATCAGTTAGCAAACCTTGGTATGGAAGCTATTCATTCTAATGCCGCAGCAGGGTTGCGCGAGAGTGGAATCGAACTACAAATAAAGAACACTTTTGAACCAGAGCATGAAGGTACACTGATTTCTTCAGATTACCGCCCAGACACCAATCAGATAGAGATTATTGCTGGAAAGCAGAAAGTATATGCATTGCATGTATTTGATCAGGGGATGGTCGGTAAGGCTGATAACGTCAGTTATGAACTAATGGAAATTATCGCGGATGCGAGAGTTAACCTTATCGGAAAAGAGATGAATGCTAACTCTATTACGTATTATCTAGGCGGCAGTTCAGAAAGTTTAAATAAGGTGTTTTATAAGGCAGAGAAGCGATATCCGAAAGCATCTATTTCGGGACGTATGGTCGCTATCATTTCGGCGATCGGCTCTCAAATTGACACCAATAAAACGCTAGCGAATGGCATATTGGCTTTGATGAGCAATAGTGTTACGCCCATTGCGTTACATTCGTCGATGAGAAACGTGAATGTACAATTTGTTGTGAGCGACGATAAGTATCAAGAGGCCATTTGTGCATTACATGAAGAGTTTTTTGAACAAAAGCAAAAGGTCACATCATCAGTGAATGCTGCTTAAATAAAGAGCGGTGAGCCCATCCCATCCCATCGACTAACTGAACGTTTGATCTGTAGGGTTGAGACTGCAAAAAATTCTGTGTAAAGGCCATTTTTATGATTAATGCCGATCGT
>NZ_JBFRVX010001158.1:0-543 GCF_041475345.1 Vibrio sp. 10N.222.48.A3
CAAGCTGATTCAATTCCACAGCGCTCACAAGTACCTGGTAATGTGTCACCACATTGAAGGCTATAAGAGCCTAGGCAAACTTTTAGCGAGTAACGATTTAGAGATTGATGAGCTGGCTGAAAAGTACATCGAAGGTCTGATGACGGCGCTAATGCACCATGCAAACCGCGGCAGTCATGCTAATACTCTGCATCACTTACAAGGTTACTTTAAGAAACAACTGAGCAGCGCTCACAAACAAGAGCTCACGAATCAGATTTCATCATTCAGAGAAGGGCTAGTTCCTCTGTTAGTTCCACTAACACTGATCAACCACTACTTGATGGAATACCCAAACGAGTACCTTGAATCACAGGTTTACCTAAACCCGCACCCACAAGAACTTAAACTGAGATACGGATATTGAGCGACATTCTATGGATAAGACGAGACCTGCGGATTCACGATAACCCAGCGCTCCTCTCGGCAGTTGAAAACGGCGTAACGACCGCCGTTTTCATTTCGACACCTCAAACGTGGCAGCAACACCATCTTGCGCCAATC
>NZ_JBFRVX010001158.1:1273-1517 GCF_041475345.1 Vibrio sp. 10N.222.48.A3
ATCAAAGCTGATTTTATCTATCGTCATCTAAAACAACTCGATTCCCAGCTCGCTGAATTCGGGATAACGTTGCTTCACCTGAAAGCTAGCGACTTTGACGACCAATCCAAACAGCTCATCGATTTGTGCCAGCAGCTTGATGCCAAGTGCGTCTACGCTAACTCTGAACCAGAGGTCGATGAACAAGCTCGCGATAAAGAGCTGATTTCAAGCGGCCTAAACCTCAAGATCAGCGATTGTGACG
>NZ_JBFRVX010001159.1:0-293 GCF_041475345.1 Vibrio sp. 10N.222.48.A3
AGCTAGGGTGACCAGTTAATTACTACGATTGGTATGGTACCACGGATCGGTAGAAGGAGAGGGCTATGGTATTTTCAACGTTTCAGTTCTTGATCACCACATTATTAGCGGTTGTTTGCGCGAGAGCAATCAGTTTAAGTGAGGGAGATATCCCAGTACTTGCAATGGTCATTCCTGCATTATGGATTCTACCGCAGGGTGGTATCGCAGGTTTAGCTTTGCTTGCTGCCATGACCACTTACGGTCTAACCCTTCCTTTGCAACCCATCACGCTCTCAGTCAGTGTGTGGGTG
>NZ_JBFRVX010001160.1:0-553 GCF_041475345.1 Vibrio sp. 10N.222.48.A3
GTACAGTGTCAGTCGCTTCAAGTGCTGTCGAATCTGGAGGCAAATTAATTCCTGGTTTCGTAAGTGAAGATTCAACCGAAACCGAATACTTTGTTCAAGTAAACTATGAGACAAAGGCCCCTAACAAGGCTACATCTCTATTCGTTGATGCATTCAAATTCGAAGATTCCCTGATTCATGGCCGTTACTATTACGATGGTTTTAAAGGTGTGAAGTTCAGTGCTGAAGAGTTACAAACCGCGAATTTAATTGCTGAGTATTCCCTAGCTCATCCCCTAAGCTTAAACGGGCTATCGGTAGTGGAAACCAACGGTGTTCTAACGAATAACTCTTACTCACTACAGGTAAAATCAAATAACTCGGTCATTGTTGCTCCAGTAACCGTGACGGACGCAGAAGATATTCAATTATTAAATGAGATATCTAAGGTTACAGCAGAAGCTATCAATTACGACAATAGCGATGTGACGATTGCTGATTGGAATAAAATATACTAATCAGATCATTAGTTACGATTGTTCGCAAGGCACTGCCTACTTTCCTTGCACTAAGC
>NZ_JBFRVX010001161.1:0-3194 GCF_041475345.1 Vibrio sp. 10N.222.48.A3
TCTGCGGATATTGAGTTGGTATCAAATTGGACATCTAATGATGTCAGTGCCGACTTGTACTCAAGATAATTGGCAAACAGTGCCTCATCAACGATCGCGACCTGTGATTGCTCATGATGTTTTGCCACGTTGTCACGAATATCTTCGAGGGTTAATTCTGTATTGCCTGACACGAAATATTCCATCATGTCTTTGGCTGATGCGTTATCGATTTCAGTATCTTGTTGAGAAGCGACCTTCAATAAAAAAGCGCTTTGTTTGCCGTCACGGTGTGAATTTGGGTCTTCCTTTTGTAAATACAAAAAGACCGCCGCTGTGCTCATCAGGGCTATCGTGGTTATCGACAAAATGGCGGTCTTTTTCATCATACTTTCCTTGTTCTCTTTATGAATGGGCAGTGCAACCTAAAGGCCAGCCAACTTCAATCGATTGGCATGCTGACGATATAAGGTCACTGGATCGGTCTCAAAAAGATGGTGGATACCCAATAGTCCATTGATCTCGTCTAGGTGATTCATTTTGTAATCATCACCAATCACTTTGCCCAAATGCGCGCTACATGCTCCCACTAACCCGTCATTAGGTTCATTAAAAGCTAAACCAAGGATTGTCATCGCTCCGTCGGTAGGATCAAGAAGGTTGGTAAAAGTGGAAGAGCCTGTCCATGAATAGTAATAGACACCGTTGTTTGCTTGCCATTCACCATCACCACACTCAGACGTTGGCACGCCTTCAGGGTAAAACTGATTGAATGCAAGCGAACCTTTAGTGGTCAACGCTTCAAGAGACGCAAGGCCATCTTGGTCAAGATCCGTTCCACCAGATAACAGGTTGATCAGCGCCGTCAATCCACCAGCCAATTTAACCGCGATACCTTCTGAAACTGACCCTTCAGATACCGTCCCGCGAACAAGGTCTGCCACTTTAGATCCTTTATGAACACCACCAATACTTGTCACTGAGGCTACCAGATCAGGACGAACTGATGCCACATAGCGCGCTGTTGGTCCGCCGTGGCTGTGACCGACAAGGTTCACCTTACTCGCCCCTGTCGCGGCTAACAGCGTCTCAACTTGAGCGAGTAACTGTTCACCACGAACTTCGGAACTGTTGGTAGCAGAAACCTGAGCAACGTATACGCTCGCACCATCTTTAGTTAGAGACTCCGGTACGCCATAGAAGTAATCCACGCCTGCTAATGTATCGAAACCAAACAAGCCGTGCACCAGCATAATAGGGTATTTCGTTGCAGTGTATCCGCTGGTTTCTAATGCTGATGCGCTTGTTCCGGCATAGACGCCAAAACTGGATAGGCACGCTATCGTCCAAATTAATATCTTTTTCAATGCTCTTTCCTTAAACAGATTAGACCTCTGACGAGTAAAGAAACCGTAGATGATGATTTTATAAAACAAAAAGTGAAAACTTGATATTTGTGATATTGAACTTGAATTAAACAATTGTGATGAACATTAGAATTGCAACTTCGCTTGACATTACCAACGGGTAAGCTATTGATTAAATTATAATTTACCTCACACCCTTCTGATCACGTTTTCATTTAAGCATTCAATAGACAAATCATCCCGTGCCGGTCAATGACGACGTGTTGCCTGCGATAGTTCGTTAAAATCAAATGTTAGATATTAGCCATTTCACTTCGAAACCATTGTTTTTCAATCAAAAAGTGGTTGAAACTTTGACACTGATGCCAGTTATAAGCCGCTAACAAACTGAATGTATTGACGAGAGCTATTGATCTTGGATATAGGTCATACCAGTTATTTGCAATTTAGTTATTAAAACAGTCACAAGCAACAACGTTTTGTTTGGCTCACTAAATATAAAAGAGAATACAGTGATGAAAAATACGGCTTTTATACTCGCGTTAACCCTGCCTTTTGGCGCTTATGCTGCTGAAGATTCAATACCGACACCTGAATCCATTACATCCGCACAAGTATTTAGTACACAAGGTTCAGAAACCTATTCTTATGTTCGATGCTGGTATCGAACCGATGCCTCACATGACTCTCCAGCTACCGACTGGAAATGGGCAAAAAAGGAAAATGGTGATTACTACACGATCAATGGATACTGGTGGTCTTCTGTATCCTTCAAGAACATGTTCTACAGTGACGCTCCTCAATCTGAAATCAAGCAGCGTTGTGAACAGACGCTCGACATCCAACATGACGCCGCAGACATCACTTACTTTGCAGCAGACAATCGCTTCTCTTATAACCACTCGATTTGGACAAATGACAACGTTGTCCAAGCGAACACCATCAACCGTATCGTCACCTTCGGTGATAGTCTTTCTGACACCGGTAACCTATTTAACGGTTCTCAATGGGTTTTCCCGAACGCAAACTCATGGTTTTTAGGGCACTTTTCAAACGGTTTAGTCTGGACAGAGTATTTAGCCAAGGCGAAAGATGTGCCTCTTTATAACTGGGCAGTAGGTGGGGCTGCTGGCACCAATCAATACGTCGCATTAACCGGAGTATATGACCAAGTCACCTCTTACTTAACCTATATGAAAGTCGCCAAAAACTACCGCCCAGAAAACTCGTTGTTTACTTTAGAGTTTGGCCTTAATGACTTTATGAACTACAACCGCGAAGTGGCCGATGTAAAGGCCGATTTCAGCAGCGCTTTGATCCGCTTAACGGAATCTGGTGCAAACAATATCCTGCTGTTCACCTTGCCCGATGCAACCAAAGCACCTCAATTCAAATACTCAACTGAACAAGAGATTGTTAAAGTTCGTGGCAAGATTTTAGAGTTCAACCAATTCATCAAGACGCAGGCCGAGTATTACCAAAGTATGGGTAAAAACGTGGTGTTGTTTGATGCGAGTGCGTTGTTCGCCAGCATTACCGATAATCCAGAGCAACATGGCTTTCGAAACGCGAGTGATGCTTGCCTTAATATCAATAGAAGCTCAGCAGCCGACTACCTAAAAAGTCACAGCTTAACCAATGATTGCGCAGCGTACGGATCAGACAGTTATGTCTTCTGGGGGGTGACACACCCAACCACCGCCACTCACAAATACATTGCCGACCATATTTTGGCGTATTCATTCTCAACCTTTGATTTCTAATGCTTTTCGAATGACTCTGTAACCTGAGACAACACCTTTCAGGAGCAGAAACCAGATACAAAAAAACCGCCCTTCATAGTAATGC
>NZ_JBFRVX010001162.1:0-391 GCF_041475345.1 Vibrio sp. 10N.222.48.A3
CATGCTGACGCTGCTTTAGCTTGTGATGCTAGAATCGATTCAACCGTTAATTCCATTGGCTCACGAGGTTCTAACCCGTGACGGAATGTACGTGAACGTGGAGGCATCTGGTATTCGATATCAGAAGCTTTAGGCATGCGCTTGAAACGGTAAAGGTAGAAATTCTCTACTTTCTCACGAGCCCACTCTGTTTTCTTCAAGTATTTAACGGCACTTGCTACTGTCGGCTTAGTGTTAAAGCAGTTCATGCGCATTGCTGCATCCAAAATTTCCCAACCGTAATGATCCACTAATTCGTTGATCATAGTTTCAAGCTTTAAGCCATGCAGTGGGTTGTTTTGTTGCAGTTCGATTCTTTCTTCTTCAGTCATAACATTACCTTTTCCAAGGC
>NZ_JBFRVX010001163.1:0-446 GCF_041475345.1 Vibrio sp. 10N.222.48.A3
GCGTTAAAATCAAAACGCACCGTCACGAGCTACCAAACCAATCGATCGCGATGGCAATCAGCCGTCGCCAAGACATCAATCGAATCACTAACCGTATGAGCTCTGCTTGGAACTACGACTTAGTTCCTCTTGGCTCTGCTGCGCTTAAGGCATGTTTAGTCGCAGAAGGTGCTGTGGACTGTTATCTACGTATTGGACCAACCGGAGAGTGGGATACCGCAGCAACCCAGTGCATTGTTGAAGAAGCTGGCGGACGAATCTTAAGTACCCAGTTAGAGCCGCTTTCGTACAATGAAAGAGAGACGCTTGAGAACCCGAACTTCATTGTGCTTGGTGATGCTGACTTACCGTGGGCAGAAATCTTACAAGGTAAAGACTAGGCTTACTTGCTCTCTTTAACCGTCAGATATCCTCTAGATTCTCAGAAAAAATAAAACGGGCACCTC
>NZ_JBFRVX010001164.1:0-1241 GCF_041475345.1 Vibrio sp. 10N.222.48.A3
CAACCCTTAATTTCGAATATTCTCGAATTATAGAAATAAACAGCTCCAGATCAAGATTTATTTCGATAAAAATCGAAATGATTTTCGAAAACACAGTTTTTCAATGACTTACACAGACACAGTTTTTAAATTTGAATTCGACATACATTTCGACTAACATCGAAATTAAATCTTGAGGAGTTAATATGAACTTAGAAGTCGTTGCGAAAGCACTTAAAGAGTTGGGCCACCCTATTCGCCTAACCATTTATAAGAGTGTCGTTAAAGCTGGCTACCAAGGCATTGCAGTTGGCGGCCTACAAGAAGAACTAGGCATTCCCGGTTCTACCTTGTCTCACCACATATCAAGCTTGGCGTCTGCGGGCCTAATCAGCCAAAGACGAGAAGGGAGAACTCTATTCTGCGTGGCGGAGTATGAATGCCTAGAAGGTGTGATTGATTTCTTACAAGACGAGTGTTGCGTAAATGAACAGTGCAACTAATGCACCTTTGAACAAGGCAACTTTGAATAAGGCACCTTTAAAGCTCGAACAAGTCTGGGCCGAGTATCAGCAAGCGTTAAAGTCATTCTTGCATTCAAAGGTCAACAATTCTGCGGATGTAGACGACTTGCTCCAAGATATCTTGATTAAGACCTATCAGAACTTAGACAAGGTACAAGATGCGAGCAGTGTTAAGGCTTGGCTGTTCCAGTTAGCCAACAACACCATTATCGACTTCTACCGTAAACATGCACGCCAACAACGTGATAGCCAAATTGATGCTGAAGATCTGTGGTTTACCGATTTAGACCACGACTCTGAATTTAAGCAGAAGCTCTCATTGTGTATTGAACCTTTTATTCAGGCACTGCCAGAACAAAGTTCATCGCTACTGCTTGCTGTCGATATCAAAGGTCAAAGCCAAAAAGAGATCGCAGAGGCTCAAAACATCAGCTACTCAACCGTTAAGTCTCGTGTTCAGAAAAGCCGCGGGGATCTTAAGAACTTGTTTGAAGAGTGCTGTAACCTGTCACTTGATCAACAAGGCAATGTGATTGACTGCGAGCTCAAACCAGATAACGATTGCAGTAAGTGCTAATAGCCATCCCTAAAATAGAACAAAGCCAGCAGTTGATGCTGGCTTTGTTGTTTTCATAATCTGCAAATCACGCTTTGTTTATGCGAATCGAGTACTTAAGCGAACCTAGTGCTTGATCGTACCGAACTACGCCGCTTCCGCTTTTACGACCGGTTGATAGC
>NZ_JBFRVX010001165.1:0-1657 GCF_041475345.1 Vibrio sp. 10N.222.48.A3
AAGCAACTAAATATTGAGCAAGTTCACTCTGTGTTGCTTACTTATCCATTAAATTTCGGCAATAAAAAACGCCATGCATTACTGCATGGCGTTTAAATTCAAACGTTTCAAATAGAACGTCTTATCAGGTTCTAACCTTAAGTTTCCAGCCTAATCTCTAAGCTAAATCTCTAAGCCAAATCCCTAAGCTAACGACTAACAGTAACCTAGTCTTTGTAGATAGAGAACTCATCCGCGCAAGCAACAAGCTGCTCACGAGTGATCATGAATACGCCATGACCACCGTTAGAGAATTCAATCCAAGTGAATGGAATCTCTGGGTACTGATCCATCATGTGAACCATTGAGTTGCCCACTTCACAGATCAGAATACCATCATCAGTTAGGTAGTCTGGTGCGTTTGCCAAGATACGGCGAACCAATTTAAGTCCGTCAGTTCCCGCTGCTAGGCCAAGTTCTGGCTCGTGAGTAAACTCATCTGGCAGGCTGTTCATATCTTCTTCGTCCACGTAAGGTGGGTTCGATACGATCAGGTTGTATTTCTCTTTTGGCAAGTCACGGAAAAGATCTGAACGGATTGGGAACACTTGCTGCTCCATGCCGTGATCTTGAACGTTCTGCTCTGCAACTTGCAGTGCGTCTGTAGAGATATCAATCGCATCTACTTCTGCGTCAGGGAATGCATGAGCACAAGCAATAGCAATACAACCACTACCCGTACACATATCCATGATGCGAGTTGGCTCTTCAATTAACCAAGGTTGGAATTGAGCTTCGATCAGCTCACCAATTGGAGAGCGAGGCACAAGAACGCGCTCATCAACGAAGAACTCAAGGCCACAGAACCAAGCTTTATTAGTTAAGTAAGCCGTTGGTGTACGCTCATTGATACGCTTGATTACGCGCTCAACAATACGCAGACGTTCGCTACTTGTTAGACGAGAGTTCATCACATGCGAAGGAACATCAATCGGTAGATAAAGAGTAGGTAAAATTAGTTGTACCGCCTCATCCCACGCGTTATCAGTGCCGTGACCATAAAATAGGCCCGCTGCGTTAAAGCGACTAACAGTCCAACGAATCACATCTTGAAGCGTGTGTAGTTCTGATACCGCTTCTTCTACAAAAATCTTATCCAAAATTGTCTCCGAAAAGCGCTACAATACTGCTAATTACGTTTCTAATTAGAATTCATAACCTGATGAGCAAAAAAGACACCGACTTCGATGACGATTTCGCCCTGTTCAACGATGCAGTAAAGGGCGTTAAAAAGTTGCAACAGGATACCATAGTCCAGCAGCCAAAAAGAAATGCCAAGCAAAAAGAAATTACTCGAACGGCAAGACAAGCCAGTGACAGCGAGTTTTATTTCTCGGATGAGTTCATTCCACATCTTAGCGAAGAGGGGCCTACACGTTATGCGCGCGATGATGTCTCTAAATATGAGGTGAAGCGCTTACGTCGTGGTGTCTATGTACCGGATGTGTATCTTGATATGCACGGTATGACTCAACAAGAAGCCAAACGTGAACTTGGGGCTATGATTGCGCACTGCGTGAAAGAGAGCGTAGCTTGTGCCTGTGTACAGCACGGCATTGGTAAACACATCCTTAAACAGAAAGTGCCTTTGTGGTTAGCACAGCACCCAGATGTGATG
>NZ_JBFRVX010001166.1:0-294 GCF_041475345.1 Vibrio sp. 10N.222.48.A3
CACTGATTTATATCTCTACCAACTCAGTATCAGAATAACGTGAGGTCACTACCAGTATAGGCTAGAGCATTTTTTTGACAATCTTGTAAGTATTAAGCCCATCAAACCAAACATACCTATTTATTCATACAAATAGTTCTTATTTACACATTTTTTGTATGCGTGAACTCACAAAACCACTCTTACTCTCACTATTTATGTCGGTAATGATCAGTTTTTAGATGAACACTCTTGAATATAGCAAGTGTTATTGTATGATTTATTAACGCAAATAATCTACAATATAGGCGACTC
>NZ_JBFRVX010001167.1:0-1422 GCF_041475345.1 Vibrio sp. 10N.222.48.A3
CAACTTCATCTTTCGTCTTAAAAAAACGTTTATTAATCATTCGCAAGCTCCATTTGTAAAGTAAGCAGACACAAAGCTAAGTGTGTCTAAATTTCATTCATCTACTTAAGATAATATGTAATTTAGCTCACATAAACAACAGTTCCTTGTCCTAACAAAAATGTCACTGCCCATCAATTGATTGCATATTGAAAGAAAAACTCATTAACACCTTTTCAGATTGCAATTCTGGAAAAGATTGTCCCGCAGAATGTCGAGTAAAGCCGATAAAACCTTCCCCAGAGAGTTTGCTATGTGAATCGAGCAGCTGAGTAATCTCTAAAGTTTGGATTCTCACCCGGTCACCAAGAAAGAATTGGTCAACTAACACGACGCGGCTTCGATGCTGGTCATGTTTAAACAGGCCAAGGTAATAGAAAACGCCACTGCCTTGGTTAGATACCCACATAGGTGCAACAAAGAAACTCGCCTTGCCTAACGTGACACTTGAAAGGTTGTTGGTGTCTACGGTGACCACACCACGCTCAACACCGGAGTCATACCGCCCAAACGCGATTGATCTTGGTCCATCGACTTCATTAATAAAGGCGTAGGCGTTGGTTTCAGGAACTTTGATTGTCCATGGGTTAGTCGTCTTCAAATCAAAAACGGTTTCAACAACAGGGTCATAACTGACTTGAGAAGAAGGAAACTTCGCCAAGATCTCTTCGTCACTTAAGCTAAAGCGATAAATACCCGCCAGTATCACCACAACCAGCATGACAATAGGAATCAGTAAAATCAGAGGTATAGGTAAGATTTTCTTTTTCATGAGCAATTATATTCTTTTGTTTTCATCCAGTTGTGCAGACCATAAAGGGCTTTAGTATAATTATCAATACAGGGTTAACCAGAAGTGGAGCATGGATGGATATCAATCATATTAAAGAGAAGAATATCAGAAGTTGCGAATGCCGCTGTGGAGCCGTCAATTTAGTCTGCAGAGGCGAGCCTCAACGCACCTCCGTATGCCATTGTTATGAATGTCAGAAGCGCACCGGAAGTGTGTTCGGGGTTCAGGCTCGATTTCCCATAGAACAAGTGACACTCAACGGAGAGGTCACTTCCTTTTCACGTATCAGTGACACGGGCAATGAAGTCACCTACCAGTTTTGCCCTAAATGTGGCACTACCATGCTATTGCAGTCGGTTGCCGCCGCCGATTTTTATGTCGTCCCGCTCGGACTATTTAAAGAGCAAGACTTTCCGCTACCAAGCTTTTCAGTCTACGAAGAACGCAAACACGGATGGGTCAAATTTGACCATCAGATGAGTCATTACAACTAGCTTGTTACTGACCATTATCTCTATAAAGAAACAGTATTGGAACAAACTGCAAGACTGTTGCCTAAGATCAAATATCAACGTTCTACAACGCTAGCG
>NZ_JBFRVX010001168.1:0-819 GCF_041475345.1 Vibrio sp. 10N.222.48.A3
GCGTAATACACATCGTCACCTCGACCGCCCCAGAAGTTGTTGTTATCCCCTAGATAAGCCCCTAAATCTTTGCCGTCGCCACCCCAGTTGAAGTTATAGTTTCCTAGAGAAACATGGACATCACCATCCCCTTTTAAATGACCACTCTTACTTAAGAAATCGAATGTTTTTTCTTTCATATTCAGTAGATCTTTCGTTAGGTTCCCTTTCAGGTTTTCTACCAACGATTTCATCTCTTTTTGCTTATCTTGGCTAAAGATAGTCGTAAACAAGTTAGGTAGACTGAACGAATTAAAACCAAATGCACGATCTTTTTTCGGGGTTTTTTCAGGCGTTGTAGCCTCATCGCGACTTTTTTGAACACCATTTACGTTGGTCCCATTAACGGAAACTGATGCTTTATCCTCTTTCTCTTCTGGCGTTTTTTCTTTCAAACCATGAGTTTCTGCGAACGACTTAAGGCCATCTGCGCCCATATCAATTCCCGATTTCAAATCGTCTAACAGCTTAGTAGGATCGACGAAAGCTTGAAGTTGATCACCACTAAACTCACCAATCACTTCCAGCATATCTTTGAGGATTGCAACCCCGTCTACCGGCTTACCATTACGAGCAAGAATTTGCCCAGATGCGGTGTAATCCACACCGAAGATGTCCCCAAGTGTCGTATCCGCACCCACACCAGACAACTGGCCAAGTAGTTTATTCTTTAACTGTCGGGGTAAATCTTTAGGGTTATATGTGAAGGTTGTTTTCGCTTGACCTGTTGCAGAGAACTGCTGTGTCATTAAGCCAAACAAAGAACCTAGATTGGTATCA
>NZ_JBFRVX010001169.1:0-248 GCF_041475345.1 Vibrio sp. 10N.222.48.A3
ATGTGAAGGTTGTTTTCGCTTGACCTGTTGCAGAGAACTGCTGTGTCATTAAGCCAAACAAAGAACCTAGATTGGTATCAAGGATAGACTGGATATTGTCACCAAACATAAAATTCCAATTGCCCGACGTGACCTGAATATCCGCACCTTGACCACCAACAGCGAAGTTAAATGCTAACTTCTCATTCGCTTGACGAAACTTATCTGCGCGACTTAGTTTGTTTGCACTGGTGTCATTACCACCTAAC
>NZ_JBFRVX010001170.1:0-3446 GCF_041475345.1 Vibrio sp. 10N.222.48.A3
TTTTATTGCTACACCCGATATTGCGCGACTCGCGACCATAATCGAGGTCGGTTACTTCTTGTAGATTGCTAAAATCCAGAGTGGTAACTTCGGCTTTTCCTTTAGATGTAAAAACGCGAACATCATGATTGAACAAGTGCGACAGCATTTTCTTCCCGATGTGACGAACCACAACAGCTTTCACATCATAAGATTTAACGACGGACATCCATTGCTTCTTCTTATTGCACGGGCTGTCTGACTCAACCAAAGGAATAAGATGCTTTATTTGTTGTTGCTCATCGACAATCGCGATCTGTGGAGAACGGGCAAAATGGTTGCCGACATGAAGGTCACGACAAGGTATTGCGTATAACATAGTAACTTCCTGTTATTGATGATCAGAAGTTCAGCATACGCCCAGTTATTGGCATATGCCAACAACTATCATGTGAAAAATAAGATTTACTGGATCGATAGCTAAGGTCAAAAGCTACAAGCTACAAGCAGCCAATAGGGTTGGCGCAGGTTACTCTACCTCCCGAACCTGTTCATGGAGAACCTCCCTTCCCCAAAACAAGAATGCCCCACTAGTGCGGGGCATTCTTTGTGCGTAAGAGTTGAAATTTCAAAGACGAAGTGACGATATAAATCGTTGTTACAACGAAAGAGTAAAAGTACTTCCCACACCCAATTCAGATTCAACGACTAGCGTTCCTTCTAGATTCTCGACCATGGCAAGCGCTAAAGATAATCCAAGACCATACCCCTCGATATTGCTGCGGCTGCTGTCGACTCGGTAAAGTCGGTCAAAAATCAAGTCCTGATATTTCTGTTCAATGCCCACACCGGTGTCCTGGATACTTATCTCGACCTTACCTTCGGTGCTTTGCTCCGCTTTGACCGTCACTCTTCCTTCGGGCTCGGTGTACTTAATCGCGTTATCAACAAGATTAACCAACACCTGAGTCAACTTATCAGGGTCTGACTGAATCGCAAGACCATCAGCGCTCTCAACCACCAGCTCGATTCGTTTGTCCTCTGCAACATCTTCATACCAGCTCACCACATTGCTAATCACGTCAGAGACCTGAGTCGGCACTTTCTGTGGTATGCGCTTTCCGGTCAGCTCGTCGTTCAACTTCATCAAGGCGGTTAACATATTGCTTGCCTGCATGGCGTGTTCAGAACAATCTGCCAATGCGTCTTTCATCGCTTGTTGGTCGGCGTTATTGAGCAATGCCGTTTGGGAGGCTAACGTAATACGCGACAAAGGAGTTCGAATATCATGAGCGATCGCATCGACGGTCGTATTCAAGGTTGTCGTCACGTGCTGTAACTTGGCAACCGCAGTATGGACACTAGAGCTGATCACGTTGAGCCCTTGCGCTAAATCAGATTCGGCTTCATTTTTAGTGCTAGGAAATTCTAACTGCCCTTTTTTCAGCTTATCGAGCAGGTCGCCAAAGGTCACTAACGGAGACATCGCACTCTGGATGATGTTACGAGTGAATACTGCGGTCACAGCCACGAGAGCAAGCAACGCATATAAGGTCATTAGCCATTGATTGTAGGCGATAAAGTCTCTTGCTCGGTTATCCAAAACCAACCAGAAATCATACTGCTCCCCTTCAATAGGTAACGACATATAGGGACTAAAGATGAAGCTCTCTAGCCATGAACGATTGTCATCAATTTGGTAGTTAGAAAAAGGCTGTGCTGTTGATAAATGTTGAACACCAGCGATAAACACGCCATCAGATGAAGCGCCCTTCTCAAGCTTATACGCCGCAATGTTGTTTTCGAGTAGCCGATGAGGATTCGCCTCTAAAACATGAATCAATCGCTCACTCGAATCGTAAGTCAAAATACGCTGATACTCGGTCGACATAGACGTAAGGATCTTCTTTTCCGTTTGGTAAAGGTCGAAAAAGAAGATCGCCCCAACAATCAGTTCCACCAGCAGCAAGCAGAGCAGTAAAGTCGACATAAAGCGAACCAACAAATGTCTCTGCGTTTTAGCAAGCGCCTGTTCAATACTACGACTTGAGGACATAGCCAACACCTCGAAGTGTGTGAATTAACGGCTTAGAAAAACCCTTATCAACTTTGCTGCGAAGCCTACAAACCAAAACATCGACCACGTTGGTTTGCGGATCAAACTGATGCCCCCAAACATGCTCAAGAATCGCCGTTTTCGACATCACAGCCTCTCGGTTTTCGAGCAGTAATTTCATCAACATAAACTCGCGCTGATTAATGGTGATCGTTTGTTGATCTCTTTGCAGCGTGTGTTTAAGTAGGTCTAAGCTAAGCGGGCCGTAATGCAATTCTAATGGCTGAGTTGTCGGTTGCTTACCTCGACGCACCAAGGTTTGGCAACGAGCCAATAACTCAGGAAATGCAAAAGGTTTTACCAAATAATCATCAGCACCTGACTGTAGCCCTTGCACTCGTTCTTCCACTGAGTGTTTGGCACTTAATATGATGACGGGCGTCGCGTAGCCTTGCCCTCTGAGTTCAGCCAACACTTCAAACCCATCTTTCTTTGGCAACATGATATCGAGAATGATCACGTCATACTCTTCGGTTACGGCCTCGTGTAATCCATCAACACCATCTGTTGCGTGTGTCACCGTTATCCCTTCTTGCTGAAAACCATTCACCAAAAATCTCGCGATATGAATGTCATCTTCAATCAATAGTATTTTCATTAACGTCCGTTTATTTATTTGCCGTGGTCTTAATACACTCTATCAATATCCTTTCTCGAATATAACCAACATTGCAACTTTGTAATGTTCAAGAAAGCCAGTCGTAATCATGCATTCGTTAGTATGAACCAGTTGATTAAAAACACCCTTTCTAAACAAACAAAAAATAGAATTCGGAATTTGAAAAACGAATATTTTTTGAAAACAGATTCTTTTTGAAAACAGATGCTTTAACGGAGTAAACATGAAAACGACAAACCTAACAGTACTAGCAGCAACCCTTGGTTTCCTTAGCCTTTCTCACAATGCAATGGCAGCAGAAACACAAACGGTCTCTTTCACTCAAATATCATCAGAAGCGGCCTTCAAGCTTGCCCATGAAGCCGTTAATCAATGTGAAGCCGATGGCTACAAGGTTTCTGCGACTGTTGTCGACTTGTCGGGCAATGTGATTGCTCAACTACGTTCTGACGGCGCAGGCATCCACACTCTTGATAGCTCACGCAAAAAAGCGTTCACAGTGGCAAGCATGAAGCAGCCGTCAGGTAACCTGATGAAACTCATCGCCGACAAACCTATCATGCAACCCTTGCAGAATATGGACGACAACTTGTTGTTCCTGGCGGGTGGTGTTCCGGTACAACTGAACAATGCCATGATAGGCGCGATTGGTGTGGGTGGCGCTCCAGGTGGCCACTTAGATGTCGCTTGTGCTGAAAAAGCGATTAAGAAGTTTTTCTAAGAAAACCCATT